>JAAYEI010000042.1 GCA_012728815.1 Clostridiales bacterium | reverse complement strand
CGCCAGGAGCGGGGACTGGGCACGGCGCACCAATTTGAGCCGCGGCAGCCCCGGGGGGGACTGGCCGGACTCAAACAGGTGATAAAAACTGGTGATTCTAGGGTTGGTTTGGATCAGCCCTGCCAGCCCATCCTCCAGGAGGAGGATGAAGTTGGCGATGCGAAACTGCACGGATCAATCAGGCCGTGCCGCCGCCGGAACCAAAATAGAAGGTGAAGTTTTCGGTCGGATCGGAAGTCTTGTTGGTGGCCATAAGCTGGCCTCTAATCTGGTCGTAGCTGGCTGTGAATTCATCGAACTCCTGCCCATCGGTTTGGTACTCGCTGTTCAGGTCATCCATGATGGCCTGAATGGAGTCAGGAACGATGGTGTTGGCCTGGGCACAGTTTTCCGCGGTGGGCGTGAACTGATAGGTTTTAGTGAGTTTATAGGGCGGAACTTGGTCGGAATAGGTCACAAAGACGCCGCTGGTATTTGCCATCTTGGACCAGCAGTTGCCGCCCTGGGCCACGCTCTCATAGAGCTCGGTCTTCTTGATCAGGATCTGGGGGGCTTCATAGGCTTTTTTCATGCGTTTCTCCTTGTCTGCGTTGGTCTGTCAGTTTGCGATTGTAAAAGAGTTCTGCAATCTTGCAGTGATGGGGCGTGATGCCGTTGATGCTGCCGGTTTCAGCCTTTCTCAAGGCCGGGCAGGACGCGCACTCCGTCTGCCAAAGGCAGGTCTGGCAGGCCTTGGCAGGCTCCGGATGCACCACCTGAAGGGGATAAACGTCCCAGGCTGTGGACAGGCTTTCCTTTAGTACATCAACTCCTTCTTCGTCCATGGTCTGGCAGGCAATCAGGCGGCCATTCCAGGTGATTGTGTAAAATGACATGCCGCCTCCACAGCCATAAATGCTGAGGTAACCATCGGCCGGCGGGTTCTCGTTAACCATCAGTTTGCGCTTTTCCGCCGGCATGGTCCGGGGGTTGCGCATTTCCTTGAGCAGCAGTTCTTCCAGCGCCAGCTTGATGTTGTTAAACACCATGTCAACGTTTTCCCTGGGGCTTAAGCGGTGGCTGATGGGGTCAGCCACGCCGCCGCGCACGGCGTTGGAGATGGTGAAGTTGTTGATGATGGGCAGGCGCTCATCGATGCCGGCGACCAGCTGGCGGATGGCCCTCATATCCGCCACATTGTCCTTCACATAGGTGGTGCGCAGTTCCAGGCGGGAGGGCAGCGTGTGAAGAAAGCGGATGCCCTGGATGACCCGCTCAAAGGCGCCGGAGACGCCGCAGAGCCTGTTGTAGGTCTGCTCTGACGCACCATAGAGCGTGACACCAATCTGGTGCGGGGGGTACTTGGTCAGCAGCCGGCGGATGCGCGGGGTGATCATGCTGGCGTTGGTGTAGAGGCTCAGATAAAACCCCATCCGGGAAATGGCCTCATAGATCTCCTCGAAATCCTC
Organism: Clostridiales bacterium; assembly: GCA_012728815.1. GTDB lineage: Bacteria > Bacillota > Clostridia > Christensenellales > Aristaeellaceae > UBA6115. The sequence continues at coordinate 820 of JAAYEI010000042.1, read as the reverse complement.
CCGGAGCATGGGTTCGCCGCCGGTCAGCAGCAGGTTCAGGGTGCCCATGTCCGCGGCCTGGCGGGCCAGGCTGATCCATTCCGCGGCGGTCAGTTCCCGCTGGCCCAACTGAGAGATGCGCTGCTCATCCACGCGCACAAAACACATCTTGCAGCTGAAATTGCAGCGGGCGGTGAGCTCAAAGGTGGCGGAGACCGGGTGTCTTTCCGGGCTGGAAACGATGCTATTCATCCGCGATTGCTTTCAGCTCCCTTAAGTCCTGGACAAAAGCGGCCACGTCCTGCAGGGCTTGCTGGGCGTCCACATCAAACTCATTCTGAAGGGCGGCGACCAGCTGCTCCTGGCTGCTGCCCTCCTGAAGCTTGAGCCACATGAAGGCGGCGGTTTCATTGAGGTTGACGATGCCGTTGAAATCAGCGATGTTCTCACCCACCGGGATGACAACATGCTGCCCGGCCACCTGCCGGTAGATGAATCCGTCTTTTATTTTCATGCGTACCTCCAATAGCACCCAGATGCAACATGATGAAGTTGGTGTTGAAGATGTAATGCCCGCACGTGAAAGCCGCATAGAAACACATGGGACAATCGTATCTTATCTTTTGCCTGCCTGTTTTGTCAATAGTATTGTTTCTGAACCGTCAGAATGAAGGGTGTCAGCCGCTGGTTGGGCCATGCCGGTTCCCTCCCGGGCAGGCCTTCCCAAGGGTCAGAAACTGGCCTTCATGCGCTCCTGCTCCAGGCTGTCCATCGGGCTGACCTGGCCCTGGCCCACCTGATAGACCCGGTCGCACAGGTCCAGGACGCTGGGGCGGTGGGT
>JAAYEI010000041.1 GCA_012728815.1 Clostridiales bacterium | reverse complement strand
TTTGCTGACCCGGCAACTCATCCCCCACCTGGTCGCGCGGCAAACCGGCAGCCTGCTGTTCATCTCCTCCATGTGGGGGCTGCGCGGCGCCTCCTGCGAGGCGGCCTATGCCGCCAGCAAGGCAGGCATGATCGCCTACGCCAGTTCCCTGGCCCAGGAACTGGGGCCCAGCGGCATCCGGGTCAACTGCCTGGCGCCCGGCGCCATCATGACCGACATGCTGGCCGGTTTCAGCCAGGAAGAGCTGGACAGCCTGGCTGGGCGCAGCCTGCTGAAGCGCCTGGGCAGGCCGGAGGAGGTGGCCCGCGCCGCGGCCTTCCTGGTCAGCCAGCGGGCTGCCTACATCACCGGGCAGACAGTGTCCGTGGACGGCGGGTTTGTATAGCCCCGCCCCGGAGGACACCAAGCAACAGACAACGATACCGGGCTCCGCGAGCCCGGCATGCCTGTGTTTTGGCTTAGGGGGTTTCCTTGCTGTTTTCCTTCATCAACCGGCTCAATTCGTGCATGAAGGTGGGGATGTCGGTGAACTGGCGGTAGACTGAGGCGAAGCGGATATAGGCCACCTCGTCCAGTTTGCGCAGGGCGTCCATCACCATGCCGCCAATCCTGGAGGTGGGGATTTCCCGCTGCATGCTGTTGTAGCAAACCTGCTCAATCTGGGAGACCAGGGCGTCAATCTCTGACGCGGGCACCGGCCGCTTGTGGCAGGCGTGGACGATGCCGGCGCGGATTTTCCCGGGGTCAAACAGCTCGCGGGTTTGGTCCTTCTTGATGACCAGCAGCTGGATGGTTTCCACCTTTTCATAGGTGGTGAAGCGCTTGCCACAGGCAATGCACTCCCGCCGCCGGCGGATGCTGGCGCCGTCGTCCGTGGGGCGCGAGTCCACCACGCGGCTGTCCTCAGAATGGCAAAACTGGCATTTCACAATGTTCACATCCCCTTCCAAACCGGGATGAGTATACCTAATTGGGCGGATTTTGTCCATCCACCCAGGGATCCTGCAGCCAGGTGAACCAGGCGCGCACATCCAGGCCGTAGGCCTCCTGCAGGTGGTGATCGGTCAGCGCCTGGTCGATTGGTCCCCAGGCCAGGCTGCGCCCCTCGCGCATGAGCAGGACGTGGCTGCCATAGCGGCGGGCCAGCTGCAGGTCGTGCACCACGGACATCACCGCGCGCCCCGGCGTGCGCAGCCACAGGGCAATCAGGCCGAAAATGCTCTGCTGGTAGGCCAGGTCCAGGTGGCTGGCCGGTTCATCCAGCAGCAGCAGCGGGGCATCCTGCGCAAAGACCTGGGCCAGGAAGGCGCGCTGCAGCTCCCCGCCGGACAGGGTCAGCGCGTTTTGCTTGCGGATCTGATCCAGCCCGCACAGTGCCAGCGCCTCTTCCACCTTCTGCCTGCCCTGTGGGTCCCCGCGGGAGAAGGCGCCCTGGTGGGCGTAGCGGCCCAGGCTGACCAGCTGCTCCACGGTGAAGGCGTAGCCCAGGCTGTGGGTCTGGCGCAGCACAGCCAGCCGGCGCGCCAATGTACGGGCGGGCAGCCTGCGCGCCTCGTCGCCGCCAACCAGGATGGACCCGGTGGCGGGCACGGTCTGGGCCACCGCCTGCAGCAGGCTGGACTTGCCAGCGCCATTGGGGCCGGCCAGCATCAGCCATTGGCCAGCCTGCAAATGGAAGGAGACATCCCGCACCGCCTCCAGGCCGCGGTAGTTGACCCCCAGGCCTGTCACCTTCAGCATCAGGCGGCCCTCCCGCGGCTGCGGGTCAGGATGACCACAAAAAAGACCGCGCCAATCAGGCTGGTGACAACCCCCAGGGGCAGCTCAATGGGGCTGAGCAGGGTGCGCGCGGCCAGGTCGCACAGCATCAGGAAGACGCCGCCCAGCAGCACGCTGGCGCCCAGGAGCCTGCGGTGGGAGGGACCGGTGATGAGCCGGGTGATGTGCGGGATGACCAGGCCCACAAAGCCAATGGAGCCGCCAATGGATACGCTGATGCCAATGAGCAGGGAGACCGCCACCATGATGGTCATCTTCACCTGGCGCACGGGCACGCCGATGTGGCGGGCGTTCTCCTCCCCCATGGCAAAGGCGTCCAGCTCCTTCCAGTGCGCCAGCAGCGGGCTGCCGCAGATAATCAGGGCCAGCAGCATGAACAGCGCCTCGTTGTAGCCGGCGCCCGTGAGGGAGCCCAGGGTCCAGAAGGTGAGCGGGCGCAGCCGGGTGCCCGAAAAGCTGATGAGCAGGCTCATCAGGGAGCCGGTGAACATGGTATAGATGACGCCGATCAGGATGATGGTGCTGGTTGACAGCGACCGGTCCAGCGCGAAGGCCAGGGCCAGCACCAGCAGCAGGGAGAAAGAGGCAAAGAATACCGACATCAGCGCGGTGCCCGCCAGGGGCAGGCCGGGCAGTTGGAAGCCCAGCAGGATGGCTAGCATGGCGCCCAGGGAGGCGCCAGAGGACACGCCCAGGGTGGCGCCGTCCGCCAGGGGGTTGCGCAACAGGCCTTGCATGGCCGCGCCACACAGGGACAGCGCCGCCCCCACCAGCAGGACACTGAGCACCCGGGGCAGGCGCACGGTGAGGATGATGGTGGCCTCCACCCCCGGGGCGGCCGGCCGCCCCAGCAGGGCATCCCAGAGGATGGCTGCCGTACGGCCCAGCGGGATGGACACGCTGCCCAGGGCTACGCAGGCCAGCAGGCAGACCAGCAGCAGGGCGGGCAGCCCGGCCAGGCGCAGCCAGCGCGCCCAGCCGGGCTGGTTTTGATAATGTTCTGTTTTTAGGGACCTACTCGCCATACACGAAGCGGTAAAAGGCCTGGGCGGCATCCACCAGCCGGGGGCCCGGGCGGGTGAAGGAGTCGCTGTCGGCGTTGAAAACGCGCTGGCCAAGGACCGCCTTGAGGCCGGCCCAGTTGGGCCGGGTCATGATCTCTTCAACAGGCTCCGGGCCCTCGCCAAAGTACATGGTGGTGGTGACAATGAAGTCCGGGTCGCGGGCCAGCACCTGCTCCTCAGACACCGCCTGCCAGCCTTCCAGGTCCGCAAAGCTGTTGGTCAGCCCAAGCAGATGCGCCAGCTCATCCATGTAGGTGCCGCTGCCCGCGGTCCACAGGCCGTACTGCAGGGGGGACACCTCAAAGTACACGCTGCCGCCTTCCTTATCTTTGGCCTGGTCTTCAATGGCCTGAAACGCCTCCCGCATGGAGGTGGTCAGCGCCTCGGCGTTTTCTTCCATGCCGCTCACCGCGCCCAGCAGGGCAATGGCCTCGTACACGCCCTCAATGTTTTGCGCATCGCTGACCACGGTGATGATGCCCGCGGCCTCCAGCTTGCTCACGTCCTCCTCGCGCTGGCCCATCTTGGCCAGCACCACCACGTCGGGTTCCAGGGCAATGATCTGCTCAAGGTTGGTCTCAAAGCCGGACTGCACCGAGGGCACCTCCCGCGCGGCTTCGGGGTAGTCGGCATACTCGCCGCGGCCCACCAGCAGGTGGCCGGCGCCAATGGCGTACAGGATTTCCACGTCGGCTGCCTGCAGGGCCACCAGGCGTTGGGCAGGCTGGCTTAAGGTGAATTCACGGCCCACCATGTCCGTTAAGGGCTGATCGGCGGGTTCTGACAGGGAGACAAAGGGCAGGGCCAGCAGCAGGACCAGCAGCAGGGACAGCATCCGGGATGTTTTCATGGGGCAACCTCCTCCAGTTGATCAAGCAAATACGGGCGCCCCACAGCGGAAACGCCCGTTCTTGCACGGTTGTCCCAACCCAGGGGCAGGGCGTGGATCCAGGTCTCCCGGCTTGGCCTCATCCTTGCCAGACGCCTTCCCGCTTGCGCAGTGGCTGTGTGTCCGGCTTGTCCGCTTCACGGTTACTGGGTTAGCGCGGAACTTGCATCCGTCTTCCCTTGGCGCTGAATCAGCGCCGCGCGATTGCGCGAACCCACGCGTTCATTCACTTGTCCCGACCAGTATACGGCCTTTGGCTGGGGTGGTCAACGGGGCGGGATGGCGGGCTGAACGCAGCAAAGCAAGGGAAGGCGCATGGTTCCAGGCATTTGCCGGGGCTGTGCCGGCGCAGGAGATTTTCTTGCGCCCGGGCTTGAAAACCGCCCGGCCCGGTGCTATACTGTTTTGGCGCCAAGGCGGCGCATCCGGGGCATTAGCACAGTTGGTAGCGCGCTACATTCGCATTGTAGAGGTCAGCGGTTCGAATCCGCTATGCTCCACCACCAAAACCCTTGTGAAGGCACGGGTTTTTTCTATCCCTGCTGACAGGTAAAAACCGCCCGGGCCAGGCGGTTTCGCAGATGGGTGGAGAAAACTATTTGCGCCGGGTACGCTGGGAGGAGGCGATGACCGCGCGCTGGATCATGATGAACAGCAGCAAGAGCACGCTGGTGAAAATCTTGGCCCACCAGGAGTTCATGGCGCCGTTGAAGGTGATGATGGCAGGGATGGTGGCCTTGAGCAGCACGCCAAAGAGGGTGCCAAACATGTAGCCCACGCCGCCGGACAGCATGACACCGCCAATCACGCAGGCAGAGATGACATCCAGCTCCGCCCCTTGAAGCGACAGGTTCCAGCCGGATTTGACATACAGCACATAGGCGATGCCGGCCAGCACCGAGCACAGGCCGTTGAAGCTGTACACCAGCACCTTGGTGCGGGCCACCGGCAACCCCATGAGGCTGGCGGACTGCTCGTTGCCGCCAATGGCGTACACATTGCGCCCAAAGCGCGTGCGCTGCAGGATGATGGCGCCGATAACAATGACCACCAGGAAGGCGATGGTGTTCAGGTCGATGCTGGCCACCGGCTTGATTTTGACCCACTCCCCCTGTGCGTTTGGCCAGGTCAGGTAGATTTTGAAGCCGGCCAGGGCGTCGATCATGCTGTGCTTGATGGAGATGGACTCCCGGCTGATGAGGGAGGTCACCCCGCGGGCAAAGAACATGCCTGTGAGCGTGGTGATGAAGGGGGGGACGTTCAGGTACTGGATGCAGGCGCCCATCAGCGCTCCCAGGCCAACGCCGGCCAGCAGGGCGATCAGGATGCACACCAGGGGGTGCAGGCCCAGCACCGTGGTGCCATAGGCGATGATCATGCCGGTGAGGGAAGCCACCGCGGCCACAGACAGGTCAATCCCGCCGGTGATGAGCACCAGGGTCATGCCCACGGCGGAGATGCCGATGTAGGCATTGTCGCTGAAGAACAGCATGAAGGTGCGCACGGAAGTAAAGCCCTTGCTACCATACAGCAGCGCGCCAAAGAGATAAATCAACAGGAAAATGCCGATGGTGGCGTACACCATCAGGTAGCGCGGGTTGGTCAGCAGCGCGCGCAGGCGCTCCCTGTGCCCCAGGGTCCGGCTGTGGATGTCAGGCACGGGCTTCACCCCCCATCTGGGTTCTGATCCGGTCACGCCGCCTGGAGATGGCGTTGCGGACAGGCTCGGACTGCAGCACGATGACCACGGCGATGATGAGCGCCTTGAAGGCCATGATGGCCTCGGAAACCACGCCAAAGTACAGCACCAGGGTGGTGATGGTGCGGATGATCAGGGAGCCCACCACCGTGCCCGTCAGGCTGAACTTGCCGCCGGTCATGCTGGTGCCGCCGATGACCACCGCCAGGATGGCATCCATCTCATAGCCCAGCCCGGCGTTGTTTGAATCGTTGGAGGAGATGCGGCTGGCGTAGATGAGGCCGGAGATGCCTGAAAGAAAGCCGGTGAGCACATAGGCGATGAGGATGATGGTGCCTGATTTCAGCCCGGACACCCGGCTGGCATTTGGGTTGATGCCCACGGATTCCACAAACATGCCAAAGGAGGTGCGCCTGACAAACAGCATGACCCCCAGCACCACCACCAGCGTGATGATGATGGGCAGGGGCAGGCCCAGGATGCTGCCGTTGCCGATGAACTTGAAGGGCGTGTACTGGGTGGTGAACTGCTTGCCGTCCGTCACAATCTGCGCGATCCCGCGCCCGCCCACCATCAAAATCAGCGTGGCGATGATGGGCTGGATTTTTAGCTTGCCAATCAGCGCGCCGTTGAACAGGCCCATGAGCGTGCAGGCCAGCAGCGGCAGCAGGATGACCAGGTAGAAGGGCTGCACGGTATAGTCGCCCGGGGTGTTGTACACCAGCACATCCCAGCGCAGGAACTTCAGCGCGATGGCGCCGGACACCGCCACCAGCGCGCCCACGGAAATGTCCGTGCCCCCCAGGGCGATGACCAGGGTCATCCCCATGGCGATGATGGTGATCTCAGATGCCCGGTTCAGGATGTCCACCGGCGTGCCAAAGAGCACCGTGGTGCCGTCTGACAGCGTGCGCAGCTGGATGCTCAAAAAATCCGGCCGCAGGATGAAGCCCACCAGCAGGATGAGCAGCTCCGCCACAATCGCCCAGAACAGCTTGGAGCGCAGGAAGTTGCCCGACGCGATGGCTTTTTTCATACCGCGGCCTCCTCCCCTTCGCCTTCGTTGGCGATGATGGCCAGGATGTCCGCCTGGGTGCAGGTGTCCCCGTCCACCTCCGCGGCCTTGGCCAAATCCCGCATGACAATGATGCGGTTGGCGCAGCGGATGATCTCATCCAGCTCGGAGCTGATGAAGATGACGCTGCGGCCTTCCTTGCACATCTCCAGCATCAGCCGCTGGATTTCGGCCTTGGCGCCGATGTCGATGCCACGGGTGGGCTCATCCAGAATCAGCAGGTCGGGGTTGGTGGCCATCCAGCGCGCCAGGATGACCTTTTGCTGGTTGCCGCCGGAGAGCTCCCCCACCTTTTTGTCCGCGTCCGGGGTGGCGATGGACAGCAGCTTGATAAAGCGCTGGGCCAGCTCCTGTTGCTCTTTCTGGGGCAAGGGGTGCATGAAGCCGCGGGTGGCCTGCACCGCCAGGGCGATGTTCTCGCGGATGGACAGGTCCCCGATGATGCCGTCGCGCTTGCGGTCCTCCGGGCAAAAGGCCATGCCGCGGCGGATGGCGTCCAGAGGCGCCCTGAGGCTGAGGGGCTCCTCCCCTATGCTGATGCTGCCCTGGTGCACCGGCACCACGCCAAAGAGCATTTCGGCGGTCTCCGTGCGCCCGGACCCCAGCAGCCCCGCAAAGCCCAGCAATTCCCCTTTTCGGATGTTGAGGGAGATGTCCTCCACCTTGCCGGGGATGCCGATGCCGCTGGCCTCCAGCACCACAGGCGCCTCGTCCGGCCGGGGTGCCTTTTGCAGGTTGTAGATGACGTTCATGTCCTTGCCCACCATGTTGGTGACCAACTCCAGCTTGCTGATGGCGCCGGCCTCATACTCCCCCACCAGGCGGCCGTTGCGCAGCACCGTGAGGCGGTCGGACACCGCGAAGACCTGGTCCAGGAAGTGGGTGATGAAGATGATGCCCAGCCCCTGGGCCTTCAGTTCCCGCATGACGGCAAAGAGGTTGACCACCTCGTTGTCATCCAGGGAGGAGGTAGGCTCATCCAGAATGAGCACCTGGGCGTTGATGTCCACCGCCCGCGCGATGGAGGCCATCTGCTGGATGGCGATGGAATAGGCGGACAGCGGCTGGGTGACGTCGATGTCCATGCCCATGCGCAGCATCAGCTCCCGGGCGCGGCGGTTGATGGTTTTCCAGTCGATGCGCCCGCGCTTCATGGGCTGGCGGCCAATGAAGATGTTCTCGGCCACGGTGAGGTTGTGGCAGAGGTTGACCTCCTGATAGACGGTGGAGATGCCCATCTTCTGCGCCTCCTGGGTGCTGCCCGGGCGGATGGGTTGGCCTGAGAGCAGCATGGTGCCCGCGTCCGGCCTGTGCACCCCCGTGAGCACCTTGATAAGGGTGGATTTGCCGGCGCCGTTCTCGCCCAGCAGGGCATGCACCTCGCCCCGGCGCAGGGTGAAGTCCACCTGGTCCAGCGCCTTGACGCCGGGAAAGCTGATTTCCATTCCCCGCATTTCCAGAATGATGTCAGACAAAGGACCACCCTTTCTGCCAGGTTCATGTGAAGGGCGGGTGGGGGCGCAGGCCCCCACCCACCGGGGTCACTCGTGATTGTGCAGGATCAGTAGAGGCGCTCGCCGATCTTGTCCGCGGCCTTTTCGGTCACCCGGCCATCCGCGGAGTAGACGATGCCGCCCTCGGCGTCAAAGGCGCCTTCCTCGGGGTGGATCAGGGTCTTGTCCATGGCCTCGCCGGCGATGAGCTTCTCCAGCGCCGCCACGACGAAGGGGCCGTACAGCGGGGTGCACTCGATGGTGGCGTTCATGTCGCCCGCGATGATGGCATCAAAGGCGGTCTTGGGGGCGTCGCAGCCCACGATGATGATGTCCTCGCCCGGGTCCTTGCCCGCGGCCTTGATGGACTCAATCGCGCCCAGGGCCATGTCATCGTTGTGGGCCAGCAGGATGTCAATCTTGTCATGGGCCTTGAGGAAGGATTCCATCACGGCCTGGCCTTCCGCGCGGGTGAAGTTGCCGGTCTGGGAGGCGATCACCTTCAGGTTGGGGTAGTTGGCCAGCACCTCCATGATGCCCTCCTGGCGGCCTGTGGCGGCATCTGCGCCGGTGGTGCCTTCCAGGATGACCACGTTGAGCTCTTCATCAGCCTTGCCGATTTTCTCAACATAGTTGGCGGTCCAGTAGGCCATGCGGCGGCCTTCCTCAACAAAGTCGCCACCAAAGGCCGCGGCGTAGTCAATGGCGTCCAGGGTGCTCTGCTCGGGCATGCGGTCCAGCAGGATCAGGGGAATCTCGGCCTCGTTGACCTCCTTGAGCACCTCATCCCAGCCGGTGGAGACCACGCCGGTGAACAGGATGTAGTCCACGCCCTGGGAGATGAAGTTGCGCAGCGCCTGCACCTGGTTTTCCTGCTTTTGCTGGGCGTCGCTGTAGACCATTTCCCAGCCGGCGGCTTCCACCGCGGCCAGCACGCTGTCGGTGTTGGCGGTGCGCCAGTCAGACTCCTGCCCAATCTGGGAGAAGCCGATGGTGATGGCGCCGGCGCTGGCCGCAATGCCCAGCACCATCATGAGCGCCACGATCAGGGATAGCAGTTTTTTCATGTGTGTTTCCTCCTGTATTTTGGCATATGTCCTGCCATTTGCCTGCAGTGTACAGGCTTTGTGGAGGAAGGTACATTCACTGGGCTTGGAAAAAAGTTGAATATTGTTGGAAGATGCGGCGGGCATTTGCGTGCCGGGCGGGCTGATTTACGCCTTCGTTTGCAGGCTGCGCCGGAACTCCCTGGGGGAGAGGCCCACCTGCTTTTTGAACAGGTAGCTGAAATAATGCGGGTCGTTGTAGCCGATGGCGGCGGCAATCTCAGCCGAGCCGCTCCTGGTGGTGCCCAGCAGGTGGCGCGCGCGGTCCAGGCGGGTTTTGGTGAGGTATTCGGTGAAGGTGAGCCCCATCTCCTGGGAGAAGACGGTGGAGAAATGGTTGGCGGACAGCGCCACATGCCCGGCCACGTCCTGCAGGGAAAACGCCGGCTTGTGGCAGTTCGCGTCAATATACGCGCAGGCGCGGCGCAGGGTCTCCCCATAGCGGGAGGCCAGGTGCTCATCCCGGTAGCGCAGGGCCGCCCGCACCATGGCCTTGGCGGAGGACAGCGCCAGCTGGGGCTCGCGGGACAAGGCCAGCATCTCGGCCTGCTGTAGCATGCGCGGGGGCAGCACCTGGGCGGGCTCCCCCCCGCTTTGGCGGATGATGCGCGTGGCCGCCAGCAGCACATCCATCAACAGGAAGTTCAGCACCAGAACCGACTGGGTGGCAAGGTCCCCCATGCTGGCAAAGTGCTGCTCGGTCAGCTGGTCCGCGTCCTGCCAGGCGGCGTAGCGCAGCCGTTCGCCCAAGGGCAGGCTGCCCTCCACCTGGTCCAGGCTGGCTGACAGGTCCACATCCAGCGCGCCCACAATGCGCGGGGCCTGGTCCTTCACCATGCGCAGCACCGCGCGGGCGGAGGCCAGCGCCTGGGGCAGGTCCGCCGCTCGGGACACCGGGGAGCCAATGGCGATTGCGGGCGGTTGCTCGCCAGAGCGCCCCGCCTCGTGCTCCAGCGCCCGCGCCAGGGCATAGGCGCGCTCCTCCAGGCTGTCCTGCGCGCTGTCCCCCGGGGGTTGCGCCAGCAGCAGGGCGGGGGTGGGGAGCACTGTGGTGTAGGCAACCCACGGCATCTGGGCCTGGACCACGCGCTGCAGCCCGGCCTTGAGCGCGGGCAGCCGGGCCGGTTCCGCCTCCCCCAGCAGCATCACCAAATACTCCGCGCCGTCAAGCGGCAACCCCATCCCCGCCGCTTCCCGCAGCAAGGGGTCATCCACCGGGCCTTTGAGCAGCCGTGCCAGCAGGCGCTCCTGCTGGGTGGGCGGCTGGTTCAGCGGCGCCATGTCCTCCGCCCGCATCAGCCGCGCGCGCTGCTCCTGGATTTTGTCCGCCGTCTGGGACAGCGCCTCGGCCAGCTTCTGCGGGGTAACGGGTTTGAGCAGGTACTGCTTCACGCCAATGGAGATGGCCTCCTGGGCGTATTGAAAATCGTCATAGCCTGACAGGATGATGATGCTGGTCCAGGGCAGGGCCTGGGCCACCCGACGGGAGAGCGCCAGCCCATCCATGAAGGGCATGCGGATGTCGGTGATCAGGATGTCGGGTTTCAGGTCGGCGATCATCGGGAAGGCCATCTCGCCATCAGGCGCCTCGCCGCACAGGGTGAAGCCGCTCTCATCCCAGGGAAAGCCGTCGCGGATGCCTTCCCGGATGACAATCTCATCATCCACCAGAAACACCTTGAACATGGCCCCCCCTTCCCTCATCCCGCAGCGGCACGTCAAAGCACACGCTGGTGCCCTCCCCCGGCCTGCTGCTGATGACCAGGCCTTCCTCCTGCGCGTAGTAGAGCTTGATGCGCTGGTCCACGCTGTAGAGCCCGTAGCCGGCCTGGCCCAGGGCATCCTCCTGGTTGTGCAGGACGGCGCGCACCTGTTGAAGGCGCGCCGCATCCATGCCCTGGCCGCTGTCTGTCACGCACACGCGCAGCCGCTCCCCCTCCCGCCTGGCGGATACCCGCACCAGCCCGCCCGCGCGGCGGTTTTTGATGCCATGGTAAATCGCGTTCTCCACCAGCGGCTGGATCAGCAGCTTGGGCACCTTGTGCCCGGCAATCTCCTCATCCAGGGTGAGCTCATAGCGCAGGATATCACGGTACCGGATTTTCTGGATGGTGAGGTAGCCGGTCAGGTGCTCCCATTCCTCCCTGAGGCTGACCCAGTCCTTGCCGTTATTGAGGGAGATGCGGAAGAAGTCGGACAGCGCGTTGGTAATCTCAATCACCTGGCTGGCCTGGCCGTTTTTGGCCAGCCACACGATGGCGTCCAGGGTGTTGTAGAGAAAGTGCGGCGTAATCTGCGCCTGCAGGGTGCGCAGCTCTGACTTTTTCAGGTTTTCCTGCTCCCTGCGGCTCTGTGCCATCAGTTGATCCAGCCGGTAGGCCATGGTGTTGAGGCTCTTGGCCAGGGAGCGCAGCTCCAGCACCTGGTCCTCCGGGATGCGGTCGCTGAGCTGGCCCTGGGCGATGCGCAGGGCGAAATCCTCCAGCTGGCTGATGGGCACGCGGATAGCCCGGGACATGCGCCGCTGGGTAATGACGGCCACGGCCAGGGAGATGGCCAGCAGGCCCAGTGCCACCGCCAGCGCACCGCGGATGCTGGTCTGCATCTGCCGGCTGGTCAGGGCAGCCGCTTTGATTTCCACGTTGACGGCGTTTTCCAGCATATCCAAAAACAAGCCGGCCACCTGGCTGATCTCGTCCTGCACCTGGAATTGCTCGTCCACGGTGGCGCTTTGACCCAGGCGGTCCACATAGCTGCGCAGCGTGTCCAGGATGCGGCGGGACACCGTCAGCTCCATCCGGCTGGCCCCGCCGCTGTCCACCAGCTGGTCCAGCTGGCGCTGGGCCCGGTCCAGGATGGGGTACTGATGCCCCTCCTCAAACCGGTGCCGGCCGGTGACGATGTCCATGGTGCTGTCCAGCAGCTCCTCATGGATGATGGGGTTGAGCGCGGTGATGGCGTCCACATGGGAGATGGCGCGGTGGTAGCGCTGGGAGTGCAGCAGCATGAGCGAGAGCGCCAGCAGCGCCGGCACCAGCATCAGGATGACCAGGGTGAGCTGGGCATCGCGCATGCGCCTGGCCAGGCTGTGCGGGGAGCGCAGGCCCAGCACCTCAGTACCCCCGGGGCGGGATGCGCTGCACATCCTCGTCAAATTCGGAAAACACGCGCTCCTTGGGGTGGGACACCCGGGGAATGTCCTCCCCCCGGGCCAGGCGCTGGGCCAGGTCCATGATGAGGTCGCCCAGCAGGGGGGTGCACTCCACCACGCAGTTGATTTTCCCCTGCTTGAGCAGGTCAATCGCCCCCTGCTCGCCGTCAATCGTGATGATGATGATGTCCTGGCCAGGGGACAGCCCAGCCTCCTCAATGGCCTCAATGGCGCCCAGGGTCATGGCGTCGTTGTGAGAGTAGAGCACATCTATCTCATCAAACCGGGCCAGGATGTTGCGCATGTTTTCCTTGCCCTTGGAACGCAAGAAATCCCCCGAGACGCTGTGGATGATGCGAAAGCGCTCGTCTGCCCCCAGGGTGTCCCTGAACCCGGAGGCGCGTTGCTTGGCCGGGGTGGAGCCCTCGGTCCCCGCGATCTCCACGATGTTCACCCGTGCCATGCCCGCTGCCTTGCGCATCAAAAAGCGCGCGGCCGCCTTCCCTTCCTCCAGAAAATCGGAGCCGACATAGCCGGCAAACAGGCTTTCATCCCCAATGTTGATGTAGCGGTCGCTCAGCAGCACCGGAATGCCGGCTTCCCTGGCTTCCCGCAGCACGTTGTCCCAGCCCTCCTCCACAATGGGCGCCAGGGCAATCACATCCACCTGGTAGGCGATGAAGGAGCGGATGGCGTTGAACTGGTTTTCCTGTTTCTGCCCGGCGTTTTCATAGATCAGCTCCACCCCGGCGCGCTGCGCGGCGGCAATGACATCCCGGGAGTTGCCCACCCGCCAGCCGGATTCAGAGCCCAGCTGCGAAAAGCCCACGATGGGGACATGCCGGTCCGCCACCGGCGCTGGCCCCTCGCGGCGCAACAGAAAGAAGAGCAGCACCAGGCCCAACACCAGGGCCAGGGCCAGCAGCAGGGCCGGCAGCCTTTTTTTCATCGCTGTGCTCCGGATAGATCAGGGGAAGGCGATGGTGTAGAGCAGGCCCAGGTCCCACAGGAGGGAGCTGGTCAGGTACTTGTTGCGGATTTCCCGCGCGCCCAGCAGCGCGTCGTGGGTGTCCTTCTCGTCAAAGCCGATCTCAGCAGGCGTCATGGGCATGCTCATGCCCCGCATGAGGGCTTCAACCTGCGCGTGGGCGGGCAGCTCCTGCTCCACAATGTCCAGGATCTGCGCCCAGTTCTTCAGCGTGTTCTCCAGCCTTTGGGTGTGGGCAGCCCGGTCGTTGCGGCCTTCCATGTGGGCGGTGCGCAGGATGGCGGGAGCGGCGGAGCCGAAGATGCGGCGCACCATGTCCTCCCAGGCGGCCTCGTCAAAGCCCTGGATGAAAGCCTGGGCGGTTTCCCGGCTGGGCTGGATGTGTTTGAGGTCCTCCCAGATGCGCAGGGTGAGCAGGGTGCCGATGCCCACCTGGATGCCGTGCAGCTCCACCGGCAGGCCGCGCTCCAGCGCCATCATCTCCCACAGGTGGGAGAAATAGTGCTCCAGCCCCGAAGCCGGGCGGGACACGGCGGCAAAGGACATGGCGATGCCAGACAGCACCAGGCCTTCGGTCACTGCCTCCACCGCCTCGGGTTCCCGGCGCTTGAGGCCCCCGGCATTGTCCACGATTTTCTGCAGGGAGGCGCGCACCAGCCCCGCGATGTTCTCACAATAGTACTCGCCGGTCACCAGGTGGGAGATGCGCCACTCACAGATGCTGGGGTACTTGGCCAGCATGTCCCCCAGGCCGGCCTGCAGCATGCGTTCAGGCGCCTCTTTCAGGATGCGCGTGTCGGCGATGATGGCCTGCGGGCAGGCGTTGTAAAAGGACACCTTGACCCGCTGGCGGATCATGGAGGCGTTGTCCGAGGCATAGCCATCCATGGAAGGGGCGGTTGCCACCACCAGGCTGGGAAGGCGCACCGCGTGGGCGAAGACCTTGGCCAGGTCATTGAGCACGCCGGAGCCCAGGGCCAGCACGCCATCACAGGCCGGGTCAAACGCCATCACCAGGGTGCCCAGGGCCTGCTCGTCCGGCTCCAGGTGCGCATCCTCAAAAACATAGGTGCTAAACGGAATCGCCGCTTCCTTGAGCACCGGCTCCACCAGGTGCCAGGCGGCCTTGCGGGTGTTGGCGTCCATGATGATGAAGGGGCGCGACACCTGGCAATCCTTCAAAAAACCAGGCAAGGCGTCCAGCGCGCCCTCCCCGATGCGCAGGCGCTTCAGCCCCGCCTGGTGGTGGCGCCCACAGGCGCAGTCGTGGCCTTCCGGGCGGATCAGTTCCGCAAGGGACATTTGTGCGAATGTTTTCATGGACAGCTCCCGTATCGATTATTTTGCTGGCAAACACGCCCAACGCCAACAGTATGCCAGTTTTAAACCCCGGGTTCAATCCCAAGGGGCATAAATGGGGCCGCCATGTGAGTGGCAGCCCCATTGTCGGCGGAAACCCCGGTTTTCAAGGTTTTTATGATGCCGCGGGTTCCCCAAAGGCTTTGCGTTACTTGTACATCGGCCCGTAGGCGCGGCAGGCGCTGAAGTCAGCCGCCTCGGCGTTGGCGGTGCCGTAGGCTGCCCAGCAATGGGGACGGTAGACCTTGTCCGGGGCCACGTTGTGCATGCACACAGGGATGCGCATCATGGATGCCAGGGTGAGCAGGTCGGCCCCCACGTGGCCATACACGGTGACGCCATGGTTGGCGCCCCAGTTGGCCATGACGGAGTAGACATCCCGGAAGGCGCCCTCGCCGGTCAACCGGGGCACAAACCAGACGCAGGGCCAGGTGCGGTCGGTGCGGTTCATGAGCAGCTCATGCACCTGATCGGGCAGGCGGATGGTATCGCCTTCGGCAATCTGCAGCACCGGGCCGATGCCTTCCACGATGTTCAGGCGGATCAGGGTGACGGGCATTTCGCCCTCGTTCTTGAACTGGCTGGAAAAGCCGCCGCCGCGGAAGTACTCGTAGTTGGCGCGCTCCCAGTCGGTCCCCTCCAGGCAGGCGGCGATGTCCTGCTGGGTCATCTCCCAGAAGGGCTTCATCACGCTCCTGCCCTCCTGGTCCCGGGCGGCGCCGGTGGCGTCCAGCGCCGTGGCGCCGGAGTTGAGCAGGTGGATGAACCCTTCGCTTGCCAGACCCTCGGGCTTCCAACCGCTCACCCGTTTCACGGCATCCGGGCTCCAATAGGTGCGCACATCATGGAAGCAGGGCGCGGTGTTGGTGATGAGCGTGCCCATGAGCATGGACAGGCCGTTCAAGGTGTCGTTCTCGGTGGCAAAGGCGGTGGGCTGGCGCGCGCCGTTCCAGTCAAAGGTGGTGGCCATGATGGCCTCAGTGAAGTCGGCGTTGGGCAGCCAGTCTGTCCAGGCGCGCTGGCCCTGGAACCCGCCGGCCACCGCGTTTTTGCCCAGCGCCTCCTCATGCCAGCCCAGCTCCGTGAGCCTGGGGTTGCCAAACATCACGTCGCGGATGACCAGGCTGAGCTTGGCGATGAAGGCCCAGTCCTCCTCAGGCGGCACAGCCTTGGAGCGGGTGACCACCTGGCTTAGCTCCTTGCCGGCGTTCACATCAAAGCCTTCCTTGCAATGCTCCTTGATCCAGGCCAGGGCCTTCTCGTACTCCACCGGGTCATAGATGCCCAGGTGGATGCGGCGCAGCACATCGGTCATGTCCATCCACTCAGGGCGGATGCCGAAGAACTGCTGCATCATGTTCATGTCAGCGTAGGAGCCGGCGATGCCCATGGACACCCCGCCGAAGTTGACGTAGGACTTGTTGTTCATCCAGCCCACCGCCACCGCGGCCCGGGCGAAGCGCAGCAGCTTCTCCTCCACGTCTGCCGGGATGCTGGTGTCATCCAGGTCCTGCACATCCCGGCCGTAGATGGCAAAGGCGGGGAGGCCTTTTTGGGCGTAGGCGGCCAACACGGCGGCCAGGTAGACAGCACCAGGGCGCTCGGTGCCGTTGAAGCCCCAGACCGCCTTGATGGTGTTGGGGTTGGCGTCCATGGTTTCCATGCCATAGCACCAGGACTTGGTGACCGTGAGGGTGGCCACCACGTTTTCCTTCTGGAACTGGCGCTCACAGGCGGCCGCCTCCGCGCCCCCGCCGATGGTGGTGTCGGATATCACGCACTGCACAGGGGTGCCGTCGGGATACTTGAGGGTGGAAATGAGCCGCGCGGCCGCGCGGGCCATGTCCATGGTGGTCTGCTCCAGGCTTTCGCGCACGCCGCCCCAGCGGCCGTCAATGGTGGGGCGGATGCCGATCTTGGGGTAGTGCATATGTGCCTCCTGTTTTGGGCAAGGGCAGCGGCCCTTGCAGTGATGCTTGAAATCTATCACAAGCGGGGCGGGCGGGCAAGGCCCGGTGAACCCCGCGGTCCGGCAAAACAAACCTTGGGAAACGCCTGCTTCAAGAAGGCCGGATGCCCCACCCAAACGCGGGACATCCGGCCAGGATCAGCCCAGGGGCTGGTTCAGGTGATTAGTCATACACCAGCAGGGCGATGTCGGGGTTGTCGATGTTCTCGGCGGTGTACCACTGGGCGCCGGTGTCCACATCGCTCACTTCCTCGCCCTGGGAGGCCTTGAAGGCCAGCTCAACTGCCAGGAAGCCGATGCGGTAGGGGTCCTGCGTGATGGAGCCGGCGAACCAGCCCTCACGGATGGCGTTCTTCTGGGGGGCGCCGGCGTCAAAGCCAGCCACCACCAGGTCCGCGTAGCGGCCGCCATCGCCCAGGTCAGAACCGGCGTTGGTGGCGGCCAGGAAGCCGTTGACAGCGCCTTCGTTGGACAGGAAGACGGAATGGAGGTTCTCAATGTTGAGGACCGCGTTGGCGGAGTTGGTCACGTCAACGGTCTCCGGGGTGGCGGAGATTTCCACATGGATGAGGATGCTGGGGTTCTCGGGGGCCTCATCGGGCTTGGTGGCCCAGAGGTCATGGCCCACCACGATCACGTTGCCATACTGGGCGGCCAGCTCCTTCATCTTGTTGACATAGCCGGTGGTGCGCCCGGTGACGGATTCGCTGGTGGCATCCTGGGACAGGACGGCCAGCACGACGGGCTTCTCGGGGGTGGCGGCCTTGAGGGCATCGGCAAAGCCTTCCAGCTTCAGCATTTCCTCAGCCGCCAGGCCGGCCGCGTTCTGGTTGTTGGTGGAAGCGGTGGAGCTCCGGCAGCTCAGAGGAAATCATGATGATGGATTTGCCCTGGGCCGCCAGCTGGTTGATCAGCTTGTAAATCTCGTTCTTGGCCCCCACGTCAATGCCCCTGGTGGGCTCGTCAAAGATCAGGATGTCGCTGTCACGCACCAGCCACTTGGAGATGACCACCTTTTGCTGGTTGCCCCCAGACAGGCTGATGGCCGGGGTGTCCACCGTGGGGGTCTTGATGTCAATGCGCTCCTTGTACTCATTGGACGTGTTGCGGATGCGCCTGTCATCCACCACCAGGCCCTTGGAAAACAAGTCCAGCGTGGGCAGGGCCACGTTGTTGGCCACGGACAGCCCCAGGCACAGGCCGTACTGCTTGCGATCCTCAGACAGGTAGCCGATGCCGGTGTTGACGGAATCCCGCGGGCTGTTGATGTTGACCGGCATGCCGTTGATCATGATCTGGCCGCTGATCCGCTTGTCGGCGCCAAAAATCAGCCGGGCCAGCTCGGTGCGCCCGGCCCCCATCAGCCCGGCGATGCCCAGGATTTCGCCCCGGCGCAGGGTGAAGGACACGTTGCTCACCTGCGTGGACAGCAAGTTTTTCACCTCCAGCACCACCGGCGCGTCCGGGGGCACGTTGGAGTGCTGCTTGGGCTCCTCATAGATGACCCGGCCAACCATCATGGAGATGATCTGGTCCAGGGTGCTGTCCGCCGTGTTGACCGTGCCCACGTGCATGCCATCGCGCATGACAGTGATGCGGTCGGAGATGACCTCCAGCTCATGCATCCGGTGGGAGATGTAGATGATGCCCACGCCGCGCGCGCGCAGCTGGCGGATGAAGGTGAACAGGTCCTCAATCTCAGCCTCAGTCAGGGCGGCGGAGGGTTCGTCCATAATCAGGATGCGGGTGCCCTCGTGGGAAAGCGCCTTGGCAATCTCCACCATCTGCTGCTTGGCCACCGTGAGGTTGCGCACCAGGGTGTCAGGCTTGAGGTTGATGTTCAGGGAGGCAAGCAGCTCCGCCGTCTGGGCGTTGAGCTGTTTCTCATCCAGCAGAAAGCCCCGCATGGGCTCCCGGCCGATGAAGATGTTCTGCGCGATGGTCAGGTCACGCATGAGGTTGAGCTCCTGGTGGATCATGGAGATGCCCAGCTCCTGCGCCTCGCGCATGCCGCTGATTTCCACCGGTTTGCCCATGACCTCCACTGTGCCGCCATCGCGCTGGTAGATGCCGGTGAGCACCTTCATCAGGGTGGATTTGCCCGCCCCGTTCTCCCCCATCAGCGCGTGCACCTCACCCGCGCGCAGCTCAAAACTGGCCTGGTGCAGCGCGCGCACGCCGGGGAAAACCTTGTCAATGCCCGACATTCTCACGAGGACTTCATGTGTGTTGCTCAAGACTTCCTCCCCTGGGGCAGCCTGTGGGCTGTTTGTGTCGGGCGCCTGCCCGCTTGTGCGATAAACCTACCCACTTGACGGGTTTTCAGTGACATGCCGGGCTTTCATCCTATCAATAACAAGCAAACCCCGCAATAAAACTTTGATTTGATTATATGGTGTGGTCATGGCCTTGTCAATACGAACATATTACGACCTGAAGATACCGTATTCGCCTTTATAATGTAGGACAATTTCGGGCTTTGCACAAAAAACCGGGCAGCCTACGCTGCCCGGTTGAAAAATCGCCTGCCTGTCTACTTGGCAATCTGGTAAATGTTGTACACGTCCTGCCAGCCCAGTTTTTTCAGCCCGCCAATCTTGTTCTCGCGATCATAATACTGGCCGGTGCACTTCTGCGCCATCTCCTCCTGGCGGCTGCCGTCAATGCCCATCTCAGTCAGGGTCTGTGGCAGCTGCATGGTGCGGTAGAAGTTCTGCAGGCGCGCGATGCCCTCCAGGATGGCGTCCTCCTTGTCGCGGAAGCCCTTGGACACGCCCATCACATTGACAGCGAACTGCAGGAACATGTCCGGGTTTCCCTTCCAGACATACTTCATCCAGGCAGGTGTCAGCACCGCCAGGCCGGCGCCGTGGGCGACATCATAGGCCGCGGACAGCTCGTGCTCCATGTTGTGGCAGGCCCAGTCCTGCTCACGGCCCATGCCCAGCAGGCCGTTGTGCGCCACGGTGCCCGCAAAGCCAATCTCCGCCCAGGCGTTATAATCCTTGCGGTTGTCCAGCAGCCTGGGCGCGTTGACGATGATGGTACGCAAGGTAGCCTCGCACAGGGCATCCGTCAGGTCCACATGGGTGGTGTTGGTGAAATAGCGCTCAAAGATGTGGCTCATCATATCGGCAACGCCGTTGGCCACCTGGTCCTTGGGCAGGGTGAAGAAGAGCTCCGGGTTCATGACGCTCACCAGCGGGCGCAGCAAGGGGTGGCCATAGCCATACTTGCGGCCGGTCTCCTCGTTGGAGATCACGGTGTCGCCGCTGGACTCGCTGCCGGCTGCCGGGATGGTCAGGATGATGGCCACAGGCAGCGCCTTCTTGATGTCGAGGCGCTGGTCATAGATGTCCCAGACATCGCCCTCATAATAAACGCCCATGGCGATGGCTTTGGCCGAGTCAATGGCGCTGCCGCCGCCCACGGCCAGAATCAGGTCCACCTTTTCCTTCTTGCACAGTTCAATGCCTTCGTGCACCAGGGACAGGCGGGGGTTGGGCACCACGCCGCCCAGTTCCACAAAGGGCAGGCCGGCGTCGTTCAGGGACTTGACCACCTGGTCATACAGGCCGGAGCGCTTGATGCTGCCCCCGCCATAATGCAGCAGCACCTTGGTGGCGTGCGGCTTGATCAGCTCGCCGATGCGGTGCTGGGTGTCCCGCCCAAAAACGATGCGCGCGGGTGTATACAGGTCAAAATTCAGCATAGAAACCCTCCTTGGCATATCCATATACTTGCGTTTAGCATACCATTTGCCACTGCATCATTCAAGTGCGCTGTCCACTGGCGTGACTGACACAATGTTGCGCTGCCAGGCGCCGCCGCGCACCAGCAGCACCCCGGCCACCGTCTTGACAATGTTGGTGGCCTGCGTCACCAGGTAGAGCGGCACGATGGGCATGTCGGTCCAGTGCGCCAGCACCAGGGTGGTGGGGATGAGCAAGCCCCAGGTAAACACGCTGTCAAACAGGAAGGTGATCAGGCTGGAGCCGCCGGAGCGCAGGGTGAAGAAGCTGGAATGGCTGATGGCATGGATTGGCATCAGCAGGGCGCCGATGAGAATGAAGGTGGACGCCATGCTGCGGGTCTCCGGCGCCACATTGTACAGCTGCGGGAAAAGGCCGGACATCGCCGCCAGGGCACCGCCCACCGCGGCGCACAGCGCAAAGCCCAGAAAGAACAATTTCCATACATCCTCCCGCGCCTTGCGCAGCTTGCCCGCGCCAAGGGAATGGCCCACCAGCACGGCCACCGCGTTGCCCACGCCGAACATAAAGACGTTGAACAGGTTGGTGACGGTGGAGGAGATGTTCACGGCGGAGAGCACCAGCAGCCCCCGGGTGGAATAGGACTGGGTCACCGTGGTCATGCCCAGGGACCAGAGCGCCTCGTTGAGCAGCAAGGGCAGGCCTTTGATGCTCACCTTGGCCAACAGGTCCAGCGGCACGCGCAGGGTGCGGTACACCTTGTGGAAGAAGGAGAAGCGCTCCTGCCGGTGGGCGGCAAACATGAGGATGGCCAGCTCCACAAAGCGGGAGAACACCGTGGCGATGGCGGCGCCCTGCACGCCCAGGGCAGGGAAGCCAAAGTGCCCGAAAATGAGCAGCCAGTTGCCAATCAGGTTGGTGAGCACCGCCACCACGCCCGCCTTCATGGGCAACATGGTCTCCCCCGCCTCGCGCAGGGTGCTGCCATAGCACATGGTCAGGGCAAAGGGCAGGAAGCCGGGCATCATGTACAGCAGGTATTCGTGGGCGTAATGCTGCATGGACATGGCCAAGGCCGGGTCGCCCTCCCCCTGCAGGAAGAGCCGGATGAGCGGGGTCTGCCAGAGGTTGAACACCAGGATGGCCCCCAGGGTGATCAGCCCCGTAAACCACAGCTTGATGCGGAAGGTGTTGCGCAACCCCTCCATGTCCTTTGCGCCGAAAAACTGCGCGCCAAAGATGCCAGGGCCTGACAACCCGCCAAAAATGCACAGGTTGAACACAAACACCATCTGGTTGGCGATGGCCACGCCGGACATCTGCTCGGTCCCCAGCTGGCCGACCATGATGTTGTCCAGCAGGTTGACAAGGTTGGTGACGCTTTGCTGAATAATCACCGGAATCATGATGCCCAGCACCGTGCGGTAGAAGACCTTGTCGCCCAGGAACATCCGGCGGAATCTGCTCATCGTTGACCTGCTTTGCTGGTGGTAGTTGGTTGCTTGAAACGCCAGCGCGCCTATCTTGCCACAGGCCGGGTGCAAAAGCAAACCTGCCGCCGGGGGCGGCAGGAAGCGGCAAAAGGAAGGATCAGGGGACGGCCGCCATGACCTGGGTGAGCTGGCCCATGGCCCCTGCCAGGGTCTCCAGGTCCGGGTTGCTGGCGATGACGCTGTTGAGGTGGTTGATGGCGTTCAACAGGGCCTCATGCTGCGGGCTGCCGGGGGGCAGGGTGGCCAGCTGGTTGGAGGCCTGCACGATGAGGTTTTGCGCGTCCGGCAGCAGGGTGTTGGTGATGATGCCCGCGCTCATGTCCACCGGGGACTGGTGGATGGCACAGGTCTGGGCGGACAGCAGCGCGGCGTTGGCGTCCTGGTTGTTGGTGAAGCGGATGGTGGAATAGGAGCCCAGGTACTGGGACAGCACGTTGGAATAACGGGAACCGGCAAAGATTTCCAGCGGGTGGTTGAGGGGCAGCACCAGCACGCCGCGGCTGGCGCGGGTTTCTACCGGGCAGTAGGGCCCGGCAATCTGGTTGCTCTGGGTGCAAATGGTCATCTCATGGTGCATCTGGCAGTTGACCCGGGGAAGGGATTCCTGGGCGAAATAATCGTTGTTGGTGCCATAGCCCATGGCATCCCGGCGGCAGGCCTCGGTGGCCAGCTGCCCCGACACCGCGCAGGTGGTGACGCGCGTCA
Organism: Clostridiales bacterium; assembly: GCA_012728815.1. GTDB lineage: Bacteria > Bacillota > Clostridia > Christensenellales > Aristaeellaceae > UBA6115. The sequence continues at coordinate 22,542 of JAAYEI010000041.1, read as the reverse complement.
GGCCGTATTTGTCCGCCCCGCCCTGCAGGATGTCACGGTTTTCCAGGCCCTTTTCCTTGTGGATGCGCTCCATGAACACCTGCCAGAGCCTGGCCGCCGAGTTGCCCCCGGTGGTGCGGCTGGACAAGGCCTTGTAGTTGTCATGGCCAATCCACACCGCGGCGGAATACCAGCCGGTCATGCCGGCGAAGAAAACGCCCTTTTGCTCGGAGTTGGTGCCGGTCTTGCCTGCCACCGTCTGCCCGTTGATGCGGGCGGCGCGGCCGGTGCCCCGGCTGACCACTTCCTTGAGGATGTCCACCGTCAGCCAGGCAGTGGAGGGCTTGAACACCTCGCGGCGCTGCTGGCTTTGGTGGGCATCGTAGATGACCTGGTTGTTGCGGTCCAGGATGCCCAGGATGCTGATGGGTTCCTGGTAGACCCCGCCATTGGCCAACACGCCAAAGGCCACCGCCATCTCCAGCGGCGTGATCCCGGACGAACCCAGGGATACCCCAAAGGGTGTCGCGTTGATGTGGTTGTCCGCCACGCCCAGGCGGCGCAGGTAATCCACTGAGCGCTCCACCCCCACGTAGCTCATGAGCACCTGGGCGGCCGCGGTGTTGTCGGACTGCACCAGGGCGGTGCGGAAGGACTCCGGCCCCCGGTAGCTGCTGCCGCCATAGTTCTGCGGCCAGCTGTCCTGCCCGTCGCTGCCGCGCCAGCCCGGGATGGGCAGGGGCATGTTGTAGGCGATGGAGCCAGCCCCCGCGCCCATGTCAATTGCCGGGGCATAGACGGACAGCGGCTTGATGGAGGAGCCCACCGGCATGTTCATGTCCACCGCGCGGTTGAGGGTTTTGCGGGTGGTGGGCGGCGTGCGGCTGCCCACGATGGCCTTGAGCTCCCCGGTGCGGTAATCCACGATGGCGGCGCCCGCCTGGGGCTGGATGATGTCGGTAAAGGTGCCGTCAGGGTTGCGCGAGCGGTGGATGTCCGTGCCGGGGTCGCGCAGGCCGGGGTAATCCTTGTAGTTGTAGATTACATCCTCCAGCGTGGTCTGCATGGAGGTGTCCAGCGCCAGGTACACCTTGTAGCCCCCGGTGCGCAGCGCCTGCTCCATGCGGGCGCGGTTGGCCGCGGTGTTTTCAAGCTTGTTTTGCCGCAGCAGCACCTGAACGGTGTCGCGCACGGCGTACTCCAGGTAGTGCACATAGGGGTAGAGCGCGCGGGCTTCCGGGTCCTCCCGCAGCACGCTGGCCGTGGCCTGGTTCTGCGCGTCAGTGAAGTCCTTCTGGGTGATCATCTGGTTTTCATACATCACCCGCAGCACATAGTCGGTGCGGTTGTTGCTGCGCGCGGTGAAATCCACGGTGTCAGAGGAGCGGGTATAGAAATTGCGCCGCGCGTTGTAGTAGTAGGGGTTGGTGGTCATCCCGGCCAGCATGGCGCACTCGCGCAGGGTGAGCTCGCCCAGCTCCTTGCCGAAGTAGCCCATGGCGGCCACCTTGACACCGTAGTAGTTCTCCCCAAGGTAGATGGTGTTGAGGTAGGATTCCAGGATTTCTTCCTTGCTGTAGCTGGCCTCCAGCTGCATGGCCAGGTAGGCCTCCTGAATCTTGCGCTTGTAGCTTTGCTCGTTGGAGAGCAGGGTGTTTTTAATCAGCTGCTGGGTGATGGTGGAGCCGCCCTGCTGGGTGCCGGAGACCAGGTTGGAGACAAAGGCGCCGATGATGCGCTTGACATCCACCCCCCTGTGGGCAAAAAAGCGCACGTCCTCCGCCGCCACAAAGGCGTTGCGCAGGTTGTGGGGCATGGTGTCCAGCGACACCATGATGCGGTTTTCCGTTCCCTTGTAGTCGGTGATGAGGTTGCGGTCCCGGTCATAGAAAAAGGAGGTCTGGTCCTGCTCGTCAATCTTAGCCAGGTCCAGCACCGGGGCGGTGTCGACATAGGTCTTGGCGATGCCGGCGATGGCGCCGGCACCGGCCAGGGACAGCAGCAGCAGCATCAGCAAAAACAGGTGGGCGCAGTTGATGAGGACCGCCAGCACAAAGCTGGGCTTGCGCGTGCGGCGCTTGAACAGGGAGAAGCGCCGGGGCTTGTCAGGTTCCGGCGGCGGCGGCGGTGGTGGCGCCAGGTGGTTGAACAGTCTGCTGATAGGGCCTTCCTCCTCGGGCTTGGTCAGCGCGATTATAGCACAGCGGCACAGGGGATGGTAGTGCGCGGCCTTGGCGGCCGCGCAGGCGAAACAAGGCGGCTGAGGGGCCGGATAGCCTTGTATTGCTTGACACTTCCGGGGGCGTGAAGTAGAATGCGGGGAGTAAGAGTTTCCAGCCAAAGCGCGCCGTGCGCGACGGAAGGAGGGACGGGCATGAATCCTGCCCTGATCAAACCGCGAATCCGCGTGATGCTTATATGCCTGCTGGTGCTGGGCCTTGTGCTGACCGGACAGCCGGCTTTTGCGCAAGCCTTGCCCGGGGGGCTCAGCTTCACCCTCAGTGTGGAGCCTGCCAGCCTGACAGCGCCCGGCACCGTGACCGTGTCCGCCCGGGTGTCCAACGCCGGCAGCGAGGACATCACCACCCCCCTGTCCCTGTATGACCCGGACGGCAAACTGGTCACCGCCTTTGCCGACGGCGGCAGCCTGGGCAAGCTGCCCTCGGGTGAGAACTACCTGTGGCAGGGGCAGTATGCCGTCAAGCAGGCGCAGCTGGATGAGGGCAAGCTGGTCTATACCCTGCGCCTGACCGCCCAGGACGCCACCGGCGCCGTGGTGGAACAAAACCTGCCCGCCACCGCCACCATTGAGTTCACCGGCGAGAAGGTGGATTTGAAGGTCAGCCGCACCATCACCCCCGAGGTGGTGCGCCGGGGCAAGGAAGTCAGCGTGCTGTACGAGCTGGTCAACCAGGGCAACGTGAAGCTGACCAACATCACCATCCAGGAGAACCGGCTGATTGCCACCCGCACCCAGAGCGTGGCCTCCCTGGCGCCGGGCGAAAGCGCCAAGGTTACCTTCAACAAGGGCAATGTGACCGGCAACCTGAGCAGCTCAGCGGTGGTCAAGTACCGCAAGGAGGGCGAGCGGCAGACCCATACCCTCACCATTGACACGGTGGAGGTGCCCCTGGCCCGGCCGGCGCTGCAGTTTGAGCTGACCGCCGACCAGACCCAGGTGGACATCGGCCAGACCGTCCTGCTGACCCTGACCCTGAAGAACGCCGGCAACATCAGCTATTCCAACGTCACCGTCACCGACCCCAAGCTGGGCGAGGTGTTTACCAATGTGCAGATTGACGCCGGGCAAACCCGGGAGCTTCAAAAGGAAGTCACCGTCAACGAGACCACCACCTATGAGTTCACCCTGAAGCTGGAGGACAACACCGGCACCACCCAGGATGAGAAGGTGCCCCCGCTGAAGGTGTCCGCCTACGCTGAGGGGCAGATGCTGCGGCTGAACCTGACCCTGACAGCCAGCAGCGAGGTCATCACCTCCATGCCGGGCGACATGACCTTCCACCTCACTGTCACCAACGACAGCAACACCGCCGCCAAGAACATCCGCATCCGCCACGCGGAGACGGACATCTACACCATCAACGAGCTGGCCCCGGGGCAAAGCACCGTGATCACGCGGGACTTCAGCCTGTCCCAGGCCGGCAAGTACCAGTTCACCGCCGTGGCCACCGACGTGCAGGACAACCCGGTGGAGTTCCTCTCCAACCCCCTCACCATCAGCTTTGCCGCGCCCACCTCAGCCCCCACGCGGGAGGTGGTCACCACTGTCACACCGGCTGTCACCCACTCCCCCCTGCCAGAGGACTTCACCCCCGGCGGCGGGCAGACCCGGGACATCCTTTTCATCCTGACCCTGGCCCTGGGCGTGCTCTTCGGGCTGAGCGTGCTCCTGCTGGCCATCAGCGGCGTGATGCGCGCGCGCGCGCGTGCCAAGAGCAACGCGGCCTATGACACCTTTGAACTGGCCGGCACCCGGGACTATACCGCGGCGCCGGACGAGGCCAGGCGGCCGGTGGCCACCCTGTCTGACGAACAAACGGAGGCGCCCCCGGCAGACCCCAAGCCGGCAGCGGAGCTGCCCCATGAGAAGTACCTGCGCCCCGCCAGCCAGGACAGCGCCGCAGCTGAGCCCACAGCGCCCCAGGCCGCGGATGAGGAGGGCGGCTTCCGCCTGACCCGCGAAGCACAAAGCGAGGCGCCGGCGGAGCCGCAACCGGACAGCGCCGCGGACAGCGAACCCCGCAGCCGCCGGGCGGAACGCCATAAGCAGGCCGACGCGGACGAAATCGACCCATCCGCAGAAGGCTAAGCCGTAAGTAACCTCATTCTTTCAACATTCATTCATCCCATTTGCGCCCGAAAGGGGCTCTGCTCGTCAAAAAACCACCCGAAAGGGTGGCTTTTTTGACAAACAGGCAAGCCATCAGGCCTGCCTGTGAAAACGGAATACGGCAACGGCGCGGATGCTCATCTGTCCGCGCTGTTGCTTATGATTGGTTCAAAAACCACTCCCGGGTGACGCGGTAGTCCACCGCGGACTGCCGTTTGCCGCGCTGGTCCTGCCAGCTGTTCTCCCGCACGCCCAGGCGTTCAGCGCCGATTTTTTACTCATACACCCGCTGGGCGCGGGTGTTGCTCAGGTTGGTGTCCCAGATGACGGAGGTGATGGGATGACGCGCGCGCAGCCCCTCCTCCGAAAACAGCCAGGAAAGCGTCATCCGGATGACCCGGGGCCCCAGGCCGCGGTTTTGATAGTCCGCCTCGCAGATTTTCCAGCCGCAGCAGGCGGTGGTGGAATCCACCAGCTGCCAGGAACTCTCCCCGATTGGTGTGCCCCGGCAGAGGATAATCCACAGCCCGCGGTCCGCGCTGGCCGCGTAAGCCCTGACCAGGCGCCGGGTTTCCTCAAGCGGCTGGTTCAGCCCATCCGGAAAACCGGCGTGGGCCATCACAGCGCCATCGTTCCACCAGGCGTTGAGAACCTTCGCGTCCCCTTCCCCCGCCCTGCGCAGCAGCAGTTCCGAATCCGTCAGGCGCATCAGGCGTTGCGCTCCTGCTGGGTGGCCTCGTCCTCCTGCAGCACGCGGTACATGAGCGCGGCCTGGTCCTTGCGCACGGTTTCCTTGATGTCCACCACCTCGTAGCGGCCCAGGCGGCTGCCAAAGCGGATCTCCATCACATCCCCGGGCTTGACCTCGCTGCCCGCCTTGGCCACACGGCCGTTGAGGCTGACACGGCCGCCGTCGCAGGCCTCCTTGGCCACGGTGCGGCGCTTGATGATGCGGGATACCTTCAAAAATTTGTCCAGGCGCATGGTGCCTCCCTTGGCGTTGTCGATTGGTTTGCCGGATGAAGCATAAAACCGCCGCACCTGGGTGCGGCGGCTGAACGGAATGGGCTAATGGCCGATTAGTTCAGCTGGTCCTTGAACGCCTTGCTGGCCTTGAACACGGGGGCCTTGCTGGCTTTGACCTTGATTTCCTCGCCGGTGCGGGGGTTGCGGGCCACGCGGGCGGGGCGCTTGCGGGACTCGAAGGTGCCAAAGCCGATCAGCTGCACTTTCTCGCCCTTCTTCAGGGAAGCCTGAATGGTGGAGATGACGGCGTTGACGGCCTTGTCGGCGTCAACCTTCTTCAGTTCAGTTGCTTTGGCCACGGCTGCGATGAGTTCAGTTTTATTCATGTGACATCCTCCTTTAACATGTAAAGCTCAGGATTCCGGCGCTTTACTTCGTTCCCAGTATACCCCGATTTCCTTGATTGTCAACAGATTCCAGTCTTTTCCGTCCTTTTTAATACGGTTTTCCATCCATTGATAGCGCCTGATAAACTTCTCGGTGGAAAAATGTAGAGCCTGGTCAGCCGAAACACCCATTAATCGGGCAGTGTTCACACAGGAGAAGAGCAGGTCCCCCAGCTCGTCCAGAGCCCCCTGGCCGCTATCCAGCGCCTGGCGCAGCTCCTCCGCCTCCTCGTGCACCTTGTCCAGCGCCTCCAGGGCGCTGTCCCAGTCAAAACCGGCCTTGGCGGCCAGGCGCTGCACCTTCTCCGCCCGCATCAGGGGAGGAAACCCCTTTGGCACCTCCAGCATGCGGTCGCCGGGCAGGAGGCCGCCGCGCTCCTGGCGCTTAATCTCCTCCCAGCTGGCCAGCACCTGCTGGGCAGTGTCCAGGCGCAGGTCCCCAAAGATGTGGGGGTGGCGGCGGATGAGCTTGGCGCAGATGGCCTGCAGCATGTCCCCCCAGGTGAAGGTGGCGTACTCCTCCCCCACCACCGCGTGGAAGGCCAGTTGCAGGAAGACATCGCCCAGCTCCTCCGCGGCGGCGTCCCAGTCCTCCTCCAGCAGGGCGCAGGCGGCCTCATTGGCCTCTTCCACCAGGTACTTGGCCAGGCTCTGGTGGGTCTGCTCCCGGTCCCAGGGACAGCCGTCATCCGCGCGCAGCCGGCGCATGATGGCCAGCAGGTCCTCCGGGTCAAAGCGCTCGCGGGACAGCAGGGGCTGGGGCAGCAGGATGAAGCCGCTGGTGTGGTTGTAGCGAGGCTGACGGTCCAGCTCTGTAAGCTCCGTCTCCACAAAGCGCCGGCTGGCCGCCTCCCCCGGCGGGAAGAAGAGCAGCCGCGCCCGCGGGCCATAAACCTCCAGGAGCCTGAGTTTGATTTGACCCGCCAGGGCCTTGGAGTGCAGCTCAAACACGCACAGGGCCTGCTGGGCGTTCACCTCTGGCAGGTCCACAGCGCTGGACACCAGCACTGGCAGGTCCGGCAGCGCGGCCTGCAGGAAGGGGGCGCCCAGGGGCACCCCGGGCAGGATGCTCAGCTTGTCCCGGGCCAGCGCACGCAGCCTGCGCACACTGGCATCCGCCGAGGGGTCTGCCACCGCGTAGGTGACCGCTCCCTTTCGCGCGAGGGCCAGCACCGCGTCCACCGCCGCCTGGGTGAAGGCGTCAAAATCCTCACTCTGCTCATACAAGAGATCCAGGCTCTCAAAGCTGATGCCCTCATCCCGCAGCAGCCTGGCCACGCCATGGCGCTGGGTGCGCAGCACCAGGGTCTTGCACTGGCGCAGGTGGTTGAGGGCGCCCAGGGTGAGCAGGTCCGGGGAGCCGGGGCCCAGGGCGATGATGGTGATGGTGTGCATGATTTACCTCGTCTGGAAACGGGCTGGCAGGTCGCTGCGCTTGATGGCGCCAAGCTTGAAGGCGGACAAAAAGAACACCGCCGCGGCCAGCAGGATGGTGACGCCCATCGCCAGCCAGCTGGTATACAGCCGCCGACCGGCCAGCTGGATGAGCGCCAGCACCGGCAAGGCCATGGCCAGGGTGGCCAGGCCCGGGCGCAGCAGCAGCTCGCGCCAGTCCAGGCGCAGCCGGGCATGCCAGGCCACAAAGAGCAGGTTGAGGCCGGCGCTGATGATATAGCAGGTCAGGGAAGCCCAGGGCGCGCCAAAGATGCTGATGGCAGGCTGCTGGACCGCGGTGTAATTGATGGCGATTTTGACCAGCACCCCCAGCATCAGGGTGTACATGGGGATGCGCTGCTTATACAGGCCCTGCAGGATGCCGCTGGTGGACTGCACCAGGGTGAAGACCACGATGGTGAGCGCGCTGATGCTGAGCAGCTGGCCACCCAAATGGAGCTGCTCGGCGGTGTATTTGCTGTGGAAGAGCAGGGTGAGGATGGGCTCAGCCAGCAGGCTCATGCCCAGGCTGGCGGGCAGGCCCACCACCATGGCCAGGCGCAGCCCGGCCATGGCATCCTGGCGGATGCCTTCCTGGTCCCCCGCCGCGCGGCGCGCCGAGATGGCGGGCACCAGGTTGCTGGACAGGGCCATGGCCAGCGCCGTGGGCACGTTGATGAGGGAGATGACAAGGCCCGCGTAAATGCCATAGTGGGACAGGGCGGTGGCCTCCGGCAGGTAGGCCTTCATGAGCCGCACCAGCATGAAGCTGTCCACCATGCCCGCCAGGGGCACGATGCAGGCGCCAATGGTGATGGGCACGGCGGTGGCCATCATTTCCCGGGTGATGGCGCGGTAGCCTTCCAAAGGCGCCCCGGCAGGCCCCAGGCTGCCGCCCGGCAACTTATTGCGCTGCAGCACATAGTCCACCGCCATGTAAAGCAGCGCGGTCGCTTCCGCCAGGGTGGTGCCCAGCAGCGCCCCAGCCACGCCCATAGGGTAGCCGCCCTTCTGCATGAAGGAAAAGGCCAGCGGCAGCGCGATGCCCACCTTGCCCACCTGCTCAATCAGCTGGCTGATGGCGGTGGGCCACATGCGCCGGTGCCCCTGCATGTAGCCGCGGAAGGCGCTCATCAGGCACACCAGCAGCAGGCTGGGCGCGATCATCATGAAGCCGCGCACCGTGGCCAGGGTGCCGGTGGCACGGGCGAAATCATCCGCAAACAGCAGCATGGCCAGGGTGCTCACCAGGCCCAGCACGCCCAGAATGACAAGCGCCACGCGGAAGACCCGCCGGGGGGTATGCGCCTCGCCCCGGGCCAGGCGGGCGGCCACCATGCGGGAGATGGCCACCGGGATGCCGGCGGAGGAGATGGTGAGCATGAGGTTGTAGGTGGGGAACACCTGGTTGTACACCCCCAGGCCCTGGGAGCCGATGAGGTTGGCCAGCGGAATCAAATACAGCACGCCGACCACCTTGCAGATGAGGCCCGCGATGCCCAGGATGGAAATGCCCCCGGCCAGGGTGCGCTGCTTGCTTGTCATACCGCAACATTATAGCAGTGTTGGGCGAGTTGGCAACTGCCCCCAGCGGGGCTCGCGCCAAAACATGAACAGGAGCGTCCCGGGGACGCTCCTGTTCAACATGTCATGGTCAAAGGATGGTGTTCTGGACAATCACCTAAAGGTGTCCGGGGCCGGGTCCGCGGTGTCTTCCCGCCCGTTCTCCCCTACAGGGTTCGGCGTAATGTTGATGTCTTCCTCATCCTCCACCTCGCGCTCGGCGCGGGCCACGTCCACAATGACGCTGCCCTCGGCCACCCGCATGAGGCGCACGCCCTGGGTGTTGCGGCCGGTCTTGCTGATGTCCTCCACCGGGGTGCGGATGATGGTGCCATCATCCGTGATGATCATGATGTCCTCATCCGGCTGCACCATGAGCAGCGCAGCCAGCTCCCCCGTCTTCTGGGTGAGGTTCATGGCCTTGATGCCTTTGCCGCCACGGTTGGTGACGCGGTACTCCGAGATGTCCGTGCGCTTGCCATAGCCATGCTCTGTCACCACCAGCACCTCGCGCGCACCATTCTGGATGGCGGCCAGGGAGATCACCTCATCGCCCTCCTCCAGGCGGATGCTGCGCACGCCCATGCTGACCCGGCCGGAGGCGCGCACACGGGAGGCGTCAAAGCGGATGGCCTTGCCCTGGCGGGTGCCCAGGATGAGGTGGGTATGGCCTTCCCCGGCATCTTCCTCCAACCGCCCGTCCTCCTCCAGGTCTTCTTCCAGATCTTCCTCCAGGTCTTCCTCCAGCTCCGCCTCCAGGTCCTCCAGGGCCAGCAGGCTGTCACGCTCCAGGTCATCCTGGTCCGCGCCGCTGTCCAGCTGGCCGTTGGCCAGGCTGTTCTCAATCAGCTCCGCGCCGATGAGGGCATCGCCCTCCCTGAGGTTGATGGCGATCAGCCCCACCCGGCGGATGTTGCGGTAGGCGGACAGCGGGGTCTTTTTAATCAGCCCGCCACGGGTGGCCATGATGAGGTGGTGCTGCTCCCGGTCCTCCTTGGGCACGGGGATCATGTTGGTGACCTTTTCATCCGGGTAGAGGGGCAGCACGTTCACGATGGCCGTGCCCCGCGCCACACGGCTGGCCTCCGGGATTTCGTAGCATTTGACGCTGTAGGCGCGGCCCTGGTCGGTGAAGAAGAGCAGGTCATCGTGGGAATGCACGGTGTAGAGCTGCTCGGTGTAATCCTCCTCGCGCAGCGCCAGGGCGCTCACCCCCTTGCCCCCGCGGATCTGGGCGCGGTAGGTGGACAGGGACAGGCGCTTGACATAGCCATAGTGGGACAGGGTGACCACCATCTCATCCTTGGGGATGAGCTCTTCAATATCAATTTCGCCGTCAATGAGGGAAATCTCAGAGCGGCGCGGGTCGGCATAGCGCGCGCGGATGGCGCCCAGCTCCTCCTTGATGACGCCCAACAGCAGCGTTTCATCCGCCAGGATGGACTGCAGGTAGGCGATGGTCTTCTGCAGCTCATCGTACTCGGCCTGCAGCTTGTCCGCCTCCAGGTTGGTCAGGCGGGCCAGGCGCATGTCCAGAATGGCCTGGGCCTGCTTGTCGGAAAAATCAAAGCGGCTGATCAGCCCCTGCTTGGCCTCGGCGGTGTCGCGGCTGCTGCGGATGAGGTGAACAATTGCGTCGATGTTGTCCAGCGCCTTGAGCAGGCCCTCCAGGATGTGGGCGCGGGCCAGGGAGCGGTCCAGGTCATAGCGCGTGCGGCGGGTGACCACGTCCTTCTGGTGGTCAATGTAGTGGCCAATCATCTGCTTGAGGTTGAGCAGGCGCGGCTGGCCGTCCACCAGCGCCAGCATGATGGCGCCAAAGGTTTCCTGCAGCTGGGTGTGCTTGAACAGGTAGTTGAGCACCACGCTGCTTTGCGCGTCGCGCTTGAGCTCAATCACCACGCGCATGCCGGTGCGGTCGGACTCATCGCGGATGTCCCGGATGCCGTCCAGGCGCTTATCGTGCACCAGCTCGGCGATTTTGGTGATCAGCCGCGCCTTGTTCACCATGTAGGGAATCTCGGTGATGACGATGCGGCTGCTGCCATTGGGCAGCACCTCCACATCGGTCTTGGCGCGGGTGACGATGCGCCCCCGGCCGGTGTAGTAGGCTTCGCGGATGCCGGAGCGGCCCAGGATGATGCCGCCGGTGGGGAAGTCCGGGCCCTTGATGTGCTCCATGAGCTCATCAAGGGTGATGTCGCTGTTGTCAATCTGCGCGATGGTGGCGTCAACCACCTCGCCCAGGTTGTGCGGGGGGACGTTGGTGGCCATGCCCACCGCGATGCCGGAGGAGCCGTTGACCAGCAGGTTGGGGAAGCGGCTGGGCAGCACCACCGGCTGGAGCAGGGACTCGTCAAAGTTGGGGGTGAAGTCCACCGTGTCCTTGTCAATCTCGCCCAGCAGGTGGCCGGCGATGCGGCTCATGCGCGCTTCGGTGTAGCGCATGGCAGCGGCCTGGTCGCCATCCACCGAGCCAAAGTTGCCCTGGCCGTCCACCAGCAGGTAGCGGGTGGAGAAGTCCTGCGCCAGGCGCACCATGGCGTCATACACGCTGCTCTCGCCGTGGGGGTGGTACTTGCCCAGCACATCCCCGACGATGCGCGCGCTTTTGCGGTAAGGCTTGTCGCTGGTCATGCCCAGCTCGTTCATGGCGTAGAGGATGCGGCGGTGCACTGGCTTCAGGCCATCGCGCACATCGGGCAGCGCGCGGTTGACAATCACCGCCATGGAGTAGGCGATGAAGGATTTTTTTACCTCTTGCTCCAGTTCCGTGGGGATCAGGTTGTCGCGGATTTCACTCATCTTGCTGTCTTGCTCGTTTCTATATCAGTCCGGTCAAACGTCCAGGTCGGCCACCAGGTCGTAGTTTTGCTCAATGAACTCGCGGCGCGGCTCCACCTGGTCACCCATGAGCAGGGTGAAGGTCTCGTCCGCCGTGATGGCGTCTGCCACGGTGACCTGCATCATGGTGCGGGTTTCCGGGTTCATGGTGGTGGTCCACAGCTGCTCGGAGGACATCTCCCCCAGGCCCTTGTAGCGCTGGATTTCAGGCTTGGGATCGCGCCCGATTTCGTTGAGCAGTTCCTCCAGCGCCTCATCGTTGTAGACATAGCGCTCGGTCTTGCCCTTGGTCACCTTGTACAGCGGGGGCATGGCGATGTAGACATAGCCCTTTTCAATCAGGGGGCGCATGTAGCGGTAGAAGAAGGTGAGCATGAGCACCCGGATGTGCGCGCCGTCCACGTCAGCGTCGGTCATGCACACGATGCGGTGGTAGCGCAGATTTTTCAGGTCAAATTCATCGCCGATGCCGCAGCCGAAGGCGGTGATCATGTTCTTGATCTCCTCGTTCATCAGCACGCGGTCCAGGCGGGTCTTTTCCACGTTGAGGATTTTGCCGCGCAGCGGCAGAATGGCCTGGTAGTGCCGGTCACGCCCGCTCTTGGCGGAGCCGCCGGCGGAGTTGCCCTCCACCAGGAAGATTTCGGACTTGGCTGGATCCTGCTCGGTGCAGTCAGCCAGCTTGCCGGGCAGGGAGGCGGACTCCAGCACCGACTTGCGCCGGGTGAGCTCCCGCGCCTTGCGGGCGGCCTCCCGCGCGCGGGCGGCGCCCAGGCTGCGCTCCAGGATGGCCCGGGCCTCGCCGGGGTTTTCCTCCAGGTACGCGCCCAGCTGTTCAAACACCATGCTGTCCACGGTGCCGCGCACCTCGGAGTTGCCCAGCTTGGATTTGGTCTGGCCTTCAAACTGCGGCTCCTTGAGCTTGACCGAGATCACCGCGGCCAGGCTCTCGCGCACATCCTCGCCCTTGAGGTTGCTGTCAGACTCCTTGAGGATCTTGTACCGGCGGCCATAATCGTTGATGGCGCGGGTGAGGGCGGAATAAAAGCCTGTCGTGTGGGTGCCGCCTTCATTCGTGCGCACGTTGTTGGCAAAGGCGTAGGTGTTTTCCTGGTAGGAGTCGTTGTACTGCAGTGCCACCTCCACCGCCACATCGTTCCTGAGCCCTTCGATGTAGATGGGGTTGTCAAACAGGGTGGTGCGGTTCTTGTTGATGTACCTGACAAACTCCACAATGCCGCCCTCATAGTGGTAGCTGCGCTCCAGAGCGGGCTCCACGCGCTCATCGGTGATGTCGATGCGGATGCCCTTGTTGAGGAAGGCCATCTCCCGCATGCGGCTTTGCAGGATATCAAAGCGGAAGGTGGCGTCCTCTTCAAAGATGCCATCGGGGTTGTCCTGGGACTTGATGTCCGGCCAGAAGCGCACCAGGGTGCCGGTGTCCTCCGCTACGCCAATCACGCGCAGGTCGTAGACGATTTTGCCGCGCTTGTATTCCTGCTGGTAGCGCTTTCCGCCCTGGCGCACCTGCACCTCCATGTGGGAGGACAGGGCATTGACCACAGAAGCGCCCACGCCGTGCAAACCGCCGGACACCTTGTAGCCCTCCCCGCCAAACTTGCCGCCCGCGTGCAGCACCGTCAGGCAGACCTCCACCGCGGGGCGCTGCAGCTTGGGGTGCAGCCCCACGGGAAAGCCACGGCCGTTGTCCAGCACGCTGAGGGAACCATCCGCGTGCAGGCGCACATGGATGTGGTCACAATAACCAGCCAGCGCCTCGTCAATCGCGTTGTCCACAATTTCATATACCAGGTGGTGCAAGCCGTTCTGGTCGGTCGATCCGATGTACATGCCCGGGCGCTTGCGCACCGCCTCCAGGCCTTCCAGCACCTGTATCTGCTTTTCGTCGTAAGCGGCATCCACATGGGTGGTCATGGACGTGACCTCGTGTCGATGATCGTTTGCCATTGAATTACCTCGTTCCCAGTCATTGAAATGGCATGGCCGCAGCCAAAAACCACTTCCATATTATTATAGCACAAAATGGTAAAAAATCAAAGAAAAACCGCGCGGAAAAGCGCGGAGAAAAGCCTTGATTTATCATGGGTTTGCTTGGGGATCAGCGATCAGCCCGGTTTTGTGTTTTCTGGTTGGTGGAAGCCGGCCCTCAGGGGCTGGTGGCGGCCGGCAAATAGTCCATCAGCGCGCCAAAGCCTTCGGTGTAGGGCGGCAGCGTGAAATCGGTGTCTGCCTGCACCAGGGCCAGGGTGTCCAGCGCGTCCTGACCGGTAAGGATGACAGGCTGGTAGTTGTTGTGCTCCGCCGTGCCGGAGGGGGACACGGGGATTAGCCGCACCTGCTGGCCCGCATAGGCACCGGCCGCGTCAAAGTACAGCGCCACCCGGGCCACCAGCGCCTTGTCCGCCCGGCGGCCGGGCCGGCGGGAGATGTCCAGGTCTTTATTGCCGCCAAAGGAAAAATTGCCCAGGGAATAGAGCACGGTGGCGCTGTCCAGGATATCAATGCCCTGGGGCACATGGGGGTGGTGGCCGATGACCAGGTTGACCCCGTTGTTGACCAGCCACCTGGCCATGCTCATCTGGCGCTTGCCGCGCCTGGGGGCGTACTCCGTGCCGTCGTGGATGATGCCGATGATGGCGCTGCAGCCCGCCTGCTTGAGCGCCTCCAGCTGCTGGGCAAACCTCTCCTTCCTGGAGTACCAGTAGGACTGGTAGGAGCCGATGAAGCCGATCCTGATACCCTCTTTTTCATAGATGTAGGTGTCAGCCAGCTGGTAGTTGCTGCCAAACCAGGCCACACCCTGGCCCTCCAGCGCCTTCAGGGTGCTGTTGAGGCCTGCCTGGCCATAATCCATGATGTGGTTGTTGGCCACAAAGGCCAGCTCCACGCTGCCCTCTGGCAGGATGCGGGCAAACTCCTCCGGCGCGCGGAAGAGGTAATTCTTCTTGGCCGGGGTGGTGGTTTTGTCGTAGAAGACATTCTCAAGGTTGATGACGGTGAGGTCGTCCTCCTGGAAGAACTCCCTGACCTGCGCAAAGGGATAGGCGTAGCCGTGGCGCTTGATGTGGCTGACAAAGGAAAAATCCCGGTTGCGCAGCCACTCCTGACCGCCCAGGGTGCAGTCCCCCGTGAAGGTGAGCAGGATGCTGCTGCCATCAGGCGGCGGCGCGCCCTGCGCAAGGCCGGCTGACTGGGACAGGCACAGAATAAATACAAAGGCAAAGGCCCACAGCCTGCGCGAAAAAATGCCCGGAACACTTGAAAACATGGGGGTAGTGTAGCAAGCGCCTCCCTCCTGTGTCAAGGCGCGCAGGCGCTTGACAAGCGGCCGCCTTCGGCCTATGATGCCCACAAACCAATGCGGGAGACGAGTAAGCGGAAGCGCCCGAACCAAGAGAGCCGCCGGTGGTGAAAGTGCGGTGCAGGGCATCCGGTGAATGGCCTTCCAAGGGCTGTCCGAACGGGAAACTGAGTAGGAACAGACGGGATACGCGCCCGTTATCAAGGCGTCACATGTGTCGGCATGTGAAAAGAGTGGGCCTATGGCCAAGTTGAGTGGTACCGCGGAGACACCGCCTCAAGCAGCAGATGCTTGGGGCGTTTTTCATCGGTACAGACCATACAAAAAACGGCCGCCGACAGCCGGAAACCGGGAAACTGAAAGGAGACCACACCATGAAACGGATGACTGCCCTGATCCTTGCCCTGTTGATGCTGTCGCTCCATCTGCCCCTGCTGGCGCAGGAAACGCCGGTGCGCATCGGCATCGGCCAGTTTGCCAACCACCCTTCCCTGGACAACTGCCGTGACGGCTTCCTGCTGGGGCTGGCGGAGGCCGGCTTTGTGGTGGGCGAAAACCTGGTGGTAGACTACCAGAACGCCCAGACGGATATGGGCCTCACCGCCATCATCGCCTCGGGCTTTGTGAGCAACGGGGTGGACCTGATTGCCGCCATCGCCACCCCCATGGCGGTGACCGCGGTGAACACCGCGGACGGCAAGATCCCGGTCATCTACACCGCGGTGTCCGCCCCCATCGAAGCGGGGCTGGCCTATGCCGACCGCCCCTTTGATGGCAACGCGACAGGCACCAGCGACCAGATCCCGGTGCGGGACCAGCTGGCCCTGATCCGCGCGATGCAGCCGCAGGCCAAGACCCTGGGCCTGCTCTACACCGTGGGCGAGGTCAACTCCCAGGTGCAGGCTGCCCAGTACCGCGAGGAGGCCGCGGCCTTTGGCTTTGAGGTGGTGGAGAGCACCATCACCACCAGCTCCGACATCCCCCTGGCCCTGCCCGGGCTCATCGCCCAGGTGGACCTGCTGAGCATGCTGACGGACAATACCGTGGTGCAGCACCTGGACCTGGTGCTGGACGCTGCTGACGCGGCCGGCCTGCCGGTCTATGGCAGCGAAATTGAGCAGGTCAAGAACGGCTGCGTGGCCACGGTGGGCATTGACTACCTAGCCCTGGGCCGCCAGACCGGCCTGATGGCCGCCCGCGTGCTGCGCGGCGAATCTGCCGACAGCATCCCCTTTGAGGTGCTCAAGGACTTTGCCCTCTACTACAACCAGGAGGCGCTTACCCGCCTGGGCCTGACGCTCCCTGACACCCTGGCCCCTGACTTGACCGAAGTGACCACGCTGTAAACCCACCCTGAAAGGAGCCGTCGCCATGGCCGTCCCCCTAATGTCCTTCCTGCGTGCCTTTCCCGCCACCATGGAGCAGGGCTTCATCTACGCCCTGATGGCGCTGGGCGTGATGATCACCTACCTGGTGCTGGATTTTCCGGACCTGACGGTGGACGGCTCCTTTCCCTTGGGGGGCGCGGTCAGCACCTCCCTGATCATCAGCGGTTTCTCCCCCCTGCCCGCGCTGCTGCTGGCGACCCTGGCCGGCATGGCGGCAGGCCTGGTGACCGGGCTCATCCACGTGAAGCTGAAAATCCGCGCGCTGTTCTCCGGCATCATCGTGATGACGGCGCTGTACTCCATCAACCTGCGCATCACAGGGGGCAGCTCGCTGCTGTCCATTCCCCGGGACAGCGTGACCCTGTTTCGCAACAATGCGCTGACCAGGCTGCTGCCCCAGGCCTGGTCCACCCTCATCATCGCGCTGGCGCTGGTGCTGCTGGCCAAGTTCCTGCTGGACGCGCTGCTGAACACCCGCCTGGGCCTGCTGCTGCGCGCGGCCGGGGACAACCAGCAGGTGGTGACCGCCCTGGGGCGCGACCAGGGCAATGTAAAAATCCTGGGCCTGTCCCTGGCCAACGGGCTGGTGGCCTTCTGCGGCGGGGTGCTCTGCCAACAGCAGCGGCTGTTTGAGCTGTCCATGGGCACCGGTGCCATGGTGCTGTCCCTGGCCAGCGTCATCATCGGCGTGAACCTGCTCAAGCGGGTTGAGCGCCTGCGCGACAGCACCAAGGTCATCATCGGCGCGCTGCTGTACAAGGCCAGCTATGGCCTGGCCATCTCCCTGGGGCTGCGGCCCGGCGACATGAAGCTGGTCACCGCGCTGCTGTTCCTGGGCATCCTGTCCACCAGGCTGCTCAAGGGAAAGGAGGCCCGTGACCATGCTTGAGATGCTCAACCTGCGCAAGGTGTACAATCCCGGCACCGTGCGGCAGCTGTGCCTGTTTGAAGGCTTTTCCCTGCGCATTCCCAGGGGGCAGTTCCTGTCCATCGTGGGCTCCAACGGCTCCGGCAAATCAAGCATGATGAACCTGATCTGCGGCACCATCCAGCCAGATGCCGGGCAGATCATGGTGGACGGGCAGGACATCACCAGGATGCCGGAGCACAAGCGCCTGCGCCGCATCGGCCGCATCCACCAAAACCCGGCCATGGGCACCTGCGCGGGCATGAGCATCCAGGAGAACCTGGCGCTTGCCGACAACAAGGACCAGCGCATGAACCTGCGCCCGGGGGTGGACAAAAAGCAGCGTCAGCGCTATCAGGATTTGCTGCGGCCGCTGGGCCTGGGGCTGGAAAACATGCTGGACGCCCGGGCGGGCAGCCTGTCCGGCGGCCAACGGCAAGCGCTGGCCATGGTGATGTGCGTGATGACCCCCATTGATTTCCTCATTCTGGACGAGCACACCGCCGCGCTTGACCCCAAAACCAGCGACCTGATCATGGCGCTGACGGACCAGGTGGTGCGGGAAAAAGGCCTGACCGCGCTGATGGTGACCCATAACCTGCGCTACGCGATTGAATATGGCGACCGGCTGCTGATGTTGCACCAGGGGGGCATCGTGCTGGACCGCGCGGATGAACAAAAAAAGAAGACCCGGCTGCAGGATGTGCTGGACCTGTTTACCCAGATCAGCATTGAGCTGGGCAATTGAGGCATGGTCCGTGTCAGTGGGCTGACCCTGCCGCCCGGACAGGGGCAAGAGGAAGCGCTGGGGCTGGCGCTGTCCAGGCTGTGCCTGCCCAGGGAGGCGGTGCGCGCGTGGCGCGTGGTGAAGGAAAGCATTGACGCGCGGGACAAGGGGCGCATCCGCCTGGTCTATACGCTGGATTTGGAGCTGGAGGCAGATGAAGCCGCCCTGGTGGCGCGCCATCAGGGGCAGGGGGTCAGCCTGGCGCCGGTGCGGCAGGCGCTGCGCATCCCGAAGGTGCGCGCCCAGGTCCGCCCGGTGGTGGTGGGCCTGGGGCCCTGCGGGCTGTTCGCCGCGCTGTATCTGGCGCGCGCAGGCCTCAAGCCCCTGGTGCTGGAGCGCGGGCTGCCGGTGGAGCGGCGCGCGCGCAGCGTGAACGCGCTGATGCGCCACGGCCTGCTGGATGAGGAAAGCAACTTCCAGTTTGGCGAGGGCGGCGCGGGCGCTTTTTCAGATGGAAAGCTGACCACCGGCATCAAGGACCCGCTGGCACGGGATGTGATGGACATCCTGGTGGAGCACGGCGGGGATGAGCGCATCCTGTATTTGCAGCGGCCCCATATCGGCACGGACCGGCTGCCGCGGATTGTGAGCCGCATCCGGCAGCACATCGAGGCGCTGGGCGGCCAGGTGCGGTTTGGGGCCCGGTTTGAAAGCCTGCGCATGGAAGGCGGCCGCCTGCGGGGGCTGCGCTACATTCAGGGCGAGGACGCCCATGAGGTGGATTGTGAGGCGGTGATTCTGGCCATCGGGCACTCCGCCCGGGATACCCAGCGGCTGCTGTACAGCCAGGGGCTGGCCTTGGCGCCCAAGCCCTTTTCCATCGGGCTTCGGGTAGAGCACCCCCAGGCGCTGATCAACCAGGCGCAGTATGGCCAGATGGCGCGCGGCGGGCTGCTGCCCCCGGCAGAATACCACCTGGCCCACCGCCTGAAGGACGGGCGGGGCGCCTACACCTTCTGCATGTGCCCCGGGGGGCGGGTGCTGCCCGCCGCCAGCGAAGCGGGCATGGTGTGCGTGAACGGCATGAGCAACTCCCGCCGGGACGGCAGAAACGCCAATGCCGCCATCCTGGTGGAGGTCCGCCCGCAGGACTACATGGTGAGGGATGACCCGCTGGCCGGCTTTGACTACCAGCGGCGCTTTGAGCGCCTAGCCTACACGCTGGGCGGCGGTGACTACCGCGCGCCCTACCAATTGCTGGGTGATTTTTTGTCCGGGCAGCCCACCCGAAGCCTGGGCAATGTACAGCCCAGCTACCGCCCCGGCGTGCGCGCGGCGCTGCTGGATGAGGTGCTGCCTGAATACGCCGCCCAGGGCATCCGCGAGGCCATCCTGGCCTTTGACCGCAGGCTGAGGGGCTACGCCAGCCCGGACGCCGTGCTGACCGGGGTGGAGACCCGCTCCTCCTGCCCCGTGCAGGCGGCCCGGGATGAGCACTGCCAGTCCAACCTGCCGGGCGTTTTCCCGGCCGGGGAGGGCGCCGGGCGGGCGGGGGGCATCATGTCCGCCGCGGTGGACGGCCTGCGCGCGGCCCGCGCGCTGTGCGCGCTGGCGCTGGCTGGGCAGCTGGACAGCTGAGGGTGCTTGAAACCCAACATTTTTCGGTTATACTGTCTCTATACTACCGGTCGACCCCGGCGGACAGGAGACTGCGTTGCGCGACAAGAGCCAGCGCCTGCGCGGGCTGCAGGAGTTTTCATACCGGGCGGCACGGCTGCTGGCCGGCCCATATTTCACCTGGCGTTTTGGCGCCTGGATTGATCAGCAGCCCGATCTGGCCCCGCCCTATGTGGTGGTGGCCAACCATGTGACTGAGCTGGATTTTTATTTCACCGGCATGCTGTTCCGCACGCCCATGGGCTTTGTGGTGGGCCGCGGCCTGCTGCAGAACCCCTGGCTCAACCGCCTTCTGGTGACGGGCTTTGGCTGCATTGGCAAGCAGAAGGGCGCGACAGATGCCCAGACCACCCTCAGCATGCTGCGCCGGCTGCGCCAGGGGCGCAATGTCTGCCTGTTTGTGGAGGGCAACACCACCTTTGACGGCCGCACCGGCCCCTTCAATCAGGCCAGCGGCGGGGTGCTCAAGGCGATGGGCGCCGGCCTCGTCACCTGCCGGATTGAGGGTGGCTATTTTGCTCTGCCGCGCTGGGGCCGGGGCATCCGCCGGGGGCGCACAGCCATCCGGGTGGTGAATACTTATTCAAAGGAGCAGCTGGCGGGGATGACGTCAGAGGCGCTCAACCGGCAGCTGGCCCAGGACCTGTTTGAGGACGCCTATGCCCGGCAGCAGGCGGCGCCTGTGGCCTACCGGGGCAAAAGAAAGGCCGAGGGCCTGGAGCACGCGCTGTACCAGTGCCCGGTCTGCCAGGGCTTCAACAGCCTCAGGGGAAGCGGGGACAGCCTGGAATGCCTTGAGTGCGGCACCACCGCCTTATATACCGAGTTTGGTATGCTGGAAGGAGGGTTTCCCCTGACCAGCATCCTGGAGTGGACCACCTGGCAGAAGGAGCAGATGGCTGCGCGCTTCCGGGACGACCCCGCCCAGACGCTGGCGCAGGACCCAGGCCAGCAGCTGTTCATCCAGCAGGAGGATGGCAGCCTGCGCCTGTTGGATGAAGGGGTGATGCGCATGAGCGGGCTGGCGCTCACCCTGGGCAGTTTTGAAACGCCGCTTGAGAAAATCAGCGGGCTGGAAATCTACCGCAAGAACATCCTCCAGTTCACGCTGCGGGATGGCCGCCACCTGCAAACCGGCAGCCTGCCTGGCTTCAACGCCTTGAAATACAGGGACCTGTATGACATTACCAAGGGGAAGGACGTGTAAACATGGATTTTTCCGCTGCGAACCGGGGCCTGTGGGACATCTTTGTATGGGGCGGCGTGATCGCGCTGCTGCTGTTGTTTGCCAACCTGCTCACCCGCAAGGTGGGCTTTATCCGCAAAAGCCTGATGCCGGTGGCGGCGCTGGCCGGCTTCCTGTTGCTTGCGCTGCGCGCCAGCGGACTCTTGAAGTTCCCCCCGGAGCTGCTGGAGATGGTGACCTACCACGGCATCGCCATCGGCTTCATCGCCATGGCGCTGCGCACCACCAAGACCGAGGTCAAGGGCGTGTTCGCTTTCAAATCCGGCGCGCTGATCGTCTCCACCTACCTGGTGCAGGCGGTGGCCGGGCTGCTGGTCTCCCTGCTGCTGTACTATACGCTGATGCCAACCCTCTTCCCGGCGTCAGGCATCCTGCTGCCCATGGCCTTTGGGCAGGGGCCCGGCCAGGCAAACAACGTGGGCACCACCTATGAGGCGCTGGGCTTCATGGGCGGGCGCAGCTTCGGCCTGTCCCTGGCGGCGGCGGGCTACCTGACCGCCTGCTTCGTGGGCATCTGGTATACCAGACGCGTGCTCAGGCGCCGGGGCGTCCAGTCGGAGGACATCAAGCCCATCTCCGGCTCCGTGGTGACGGAAACCTTCCAGGACGTGAACGAAGTCCCGCTGTCCGAATCCGTCGACCGGCTGTCGCTGCAGGTCGCGCTGATTCTCATCACCTACCTGATCACCTTTTTGCTGACCAGGCTGGTGACCGCGGGGATCAGCGCCGTGGCCCCCGGGGCGGGCAAAAGCATTGTGCCGCTGTTCTGGGGCTTCAACTTCATCACCGGGTCACTGGTGGCCATGGGCATGCGCAGCGCGCTGGGGCTGCTGCGCAAATCCGGGGTGATGACCCGCCAGTACCAGAACAACTACCTGTTGAACCGCATCTCCGGCCTGGCCTTTGACCTGATGATTGTGGCTGGCATCGCCTCCATTGAAATCAGCGACCTGCGCGGGCTGTGGGCCCCCTTTGCCATCATGGCCGCGGCAGGCGCGATTATCACCTACACCTACCTCAAGTGGGTGGTTCCGCGCCTGTCCACGGGCTATGAGGATGAAAGCTTCATCGCCATGTACGGCATGCTCACGGGCACCATCAGCTCGGGCATCCTGCCGCTGCGCCAGATTGACCCACAGTTCAAGACCCCGGCCGCGGACCAGCTGGTGGTGGGCAGCGGCACGGGCATCCTCTTTGGCGCGCCCATCCTCATCCTGGTCGGCCTGGCGCCCAATTCCAACCTGATGGTGTGGGTGACCATGGCCCTATGCCTGGTCTACCTGGCGGGCCTGCTATGGTTCATGGTGGGGCGGCGGCCGGGCAAAAAGAAGTAGATTGATGCAGCAAATTCACAAACAACCTGATGTTTTGCATAAACAGGTAAAGAAGCAAGAATCAGACCTGTAAAACCAATTGAAAATATGGTGTAATGTTGCAGACATAGCGTGAGACAAATCAGAATTCTATGAGGTGATGAATTGATTTTACATTGTATGAAGAAATCTACGTGGGAGGATAGAAAAGAAAAAGAATATTGGGGGGGTAGAAATTTAGAAGCTGATGGGTTTATTCATTGTTCTACACCCGAGTTGTTTTGGAGAGTTGCACCTAACTTTAAAGACATTGATGAAGAACTTATTCTGGTTTGTATAGACGAAAAGAAATTGAAATCAGAAGTGAAATTTGAAGATG
>JAAYEI010000007.1 GCA_012728815.1 Clostridiales bacterium | reverse complement strand
TGTTTCATGCCGCCCTCCTGTCAGAACTTGTCGAAGAAGATGGCCTGGTCGTCAAAGCCCTTGTCGTGCAGGATTTTGATGCAGGCGTCCAGCATGCCCGGGCTGCCGCAGAGGTAGGCTTCCTTGCCCTGGGCGCTGTCCACCTGCTCCTGCAGGGCGACGGTGACGAAGCCGGACACACCGTCCCAGTTATCCTCGGGCTTGGGGAAGGCCAGGCAGGGGATGAAGGTGAACTGGGGATAATCCTTCTCAATCTGCCGGAACTCGTCCATGTAGTACAGGTCGCGCAGGGTGTTCGCGCCGAAGAAGAAGCGCATCCTGTGGGGCAGCCCCTTCTCGATGACATCGTAGACCAGGGAGCGGATGGGCGCGAGCCCCGAGCCGCCGGCGATCATGATGAGCTCCTCGCAGTTGCCGCGCAGGTAGAAATCCCCGTAGGGGCCGGACATCTTCACCGCGTCCCCCACATTCAGGGCGGTGTGCACGTAGTTGGTGACGATGCCATTGGGCACCAGGCGGATGAGCAGCTCGATATGGTCCTTCTCCGACGCCTTGGAGGAGATGGAATAGGCGCGGAAGGCCTCCTCCTTGACCTTGCCGTAGGGCTTGGAATAGAACTGCACGAACTGCCCGGCCTTGAACTCGATGGTCTGCCCGGGGGGCAGCTTCATGCGCAGCCGCTTGATGTCGTAGGTCATGTCCTCCACCTCGACGAGCTCGCAGACGAACTCCCGGATGTTGAACAAATCCTCGGGGATGAGCAGCTTCATGTTGCCCTTGACCTTGACCTGGCAGGACAAGCGCATGTGCTGCGCGCGCTCCTCCTGGGAAATGTAGGGCTCTTCCGTCAGCAGCAGGGGACCGCCGCCGTCGATCACCGCCACCTTGCACAGCCCGCAGGTGGCCTTGCCGCCGCAGGCGGAGGGGATGAAGATTTTCTCGGAGGCCAAAAGGCTCAGCAAGGAGGAGCCGCCCTTGACCTTCAGCAGGCGCTTGCCGTTGTTGACGTCCAGTTCGCACTCGCCATAGTTGTTGAGGACCGACTCCGCGATGGAGATGATGACGCTGAGCCCCGCCGATACGGCCGCCAGGATTCCGACGGTCTTGAGGATGGTCGAAAAGTCCATGCCGCCTCCTTACTGGATGGTGAAGATTCCGGAAAAGCCGATGAACGCCATGGCCATGATGCCGGTGATGATGAAGGAGAGCGCGGGGCCTTTGACGCCCGGAGGCAGCTTGGCGCTAGCCAGTTTTTCACGGATGGCCGCCAGCATGTTGATGGCCAGCCACCAGCCCAGGCCGCTGCCCAGGGAGAACAGCACGGACTGGATGAAGTTGTAGTGGCGGATGACCATGAAGAGGGTCACGCCGAGGATGGCGCAGTTGACGGTAATCAGCGGCAGGAAGATGCCCAGCTTGGCGTGCAAGTCCGGCATGTAGCGGTCCATGCCCATCTCCAGGATCTGCACCAGCGCCGCGATGACCATGATGAAGATGATGTACTGCAGGTAATACAGCTCCGGCGGCACAATGATGAAGGTGTAGACCAGCCAGTTGATGGCCGTCGTCAGCACCAGCACCAGGGTGACCGCCATGCCAAGGCCCGTGGCCGTCTTGTACTCGGTGGACACGGACAGGTAGGAGCACATGCCCAGGAAGTTGGACAGGATCATGTTGCTGGTGAAGATGGAGGCAATCAGGATGACCAGGGGGCTGATGTTGGGCGCCATGTTCTCTCCCCTCCTTACTTGGCCTTCGCGGCCGCCTTGCGCGCGGCGCGGGCGGAGATGAACCAGATCATGGAGCCGATGATGAAGAAGGCGGCGGGTGGCATGATCATGATGGTCCACAGGTTCTCAGGGGCGGTGTGGATGACCTGGAAGCCAAACAGCGTTCCAAAGCCCAGCAGCTCACGGATGAAGGACACCATCAGCAGAATCATCGCGTACCCCAGCCCCGCGAAGAAGCCGTCAAACATGGCGGGGATGGGCGGGTTGGACTGGGCATAGGCCTCGGCCCGGCCCATGATGATGCAGTTGGTGATGATAAGCCCCACATAGGGCCCCAGCTGCTTGGACACCTCCGGCAGGTAGGCCTGCAGCAGCAAATCCACAAGAATGACGTACACGGCGATGACCAGGGTCTGCACCAGCATGCGGATGCGGTGGGGAATGACTTCCCGCATGGCGGACAGGGTCAGGCTGGACAGGCCCGTCACAAAGGCCACGCCCAGGCCCATCACCAGGGAGTTGCGCATGGTGTTGGTGACCGCCAGGGAGGAGCAGATGCCCAGGATGGCCCGCAGCACCTGGTTTTCGGTGAACATGTTGCGTTTGAAGTTGGCGCTCAGTTTCTCCGCTGCCATTTATTCCACCTCCCCTGCAAAAACAGTGTTTTCCAGCGCTTTGTTCAGGGTGCGCAGCACCGCCTGTGAGGTCTGGGTGGCGCCGGTCACCGCGTCCAGGGTGTAGCCGGGCTGCCCGCCGTAGCGGATGGTGCCGCCCTCCTGAATGGGCAGGCCGCGGAACTGGCTTTTGTACCATTCCTCATCGATGCGCCCGCCCAGGCCCGGGGTCTCGTTCTGGTAGGTGAAGACCAGGCCGGTCAGCTGGTCCAGGTCCGCGGTGACGCCCAGGTAACCCCGCAGCGAGCCCCAGAGCGCGCTGCCCTCAAAGGGCACCGCATAGGCCAGGGGCTGGCCGTCCTCCACGTGGGCCAGGATGGGCAGGCCATTGACCTCTTCCAGGCCGTTCAGCGGCTGGGGCGCCACCTTGCTGTCGTATTCCTGCACCACCTGCTCGTCGCTCAGGTTCTGGTCCAGGTTCAGGGCATAGAGCACCGCGCGCTGCTCCTGCAGGTCCTTGTTGGCGGTGATGGCCGGCTTGAAGCCCTCATAGGCCGCGGCCAGCGCAAAGACCAGCACGGCGGTGATCGCCACCATGAAGAGGAAGGTGTAGACATACCCTCTTTTCATGCGGACGCCTCCTTTGCGGCCAGTTTCTTCCTGTCCTGGCGCCGCTTGATCTGCAGCTCCAGCAGGGGGGTGAACGCGTTGACGATGAGGATGGCAAACATCATGCCCTCCGTGAACAGTGAGAAGGTGCGGATGATGATGGTGATCAGGCCCACCAGGGTGCCGGCAATCCACTGGGCGCCCTTGCCCTTGGGGGCGGAGACCGGGTCGGTCACCATGAAGATGGCGCCAAAGAGGAAGCCGCCAGAGAGCAGGGTGAACAGCGGGGGTGCCGCCAGCACGCCGGTGGCATGCTGCACGCCCGCGTAATGGAAGATGGCGGCCAGCAGGGTGCCCGAGACGATGGTGGACACCATCAGCTGCCAGGAGGCCACCTTCCTGTACACCAGGAAGGCGCCGGAGAGCAGGATGAGCAGCGCGCTGGTCTCCCCCAGGGCGCCCCCCACGCTGCCCAGGAAGAGGCGCAGGTTGTCCATCGCGGCGATGCCCTGGTTGTAGTTGATGATGGGGGTGGCCGAGGTGACCGCGTCCGCCGCCACCGTCCAGGCGGCAAAGCCGCCGGGCAGCGCCAGGAAGGGCTGGGCCCAGTTCATGGTGAGGTAGTGGGGAAAGGCCACATAGATGAAGCAGCGCCCCACCAGCGCCGGGTTGAAAACATTGCGGCCAAAGCCGCCAAACACCGCCTTGCCAAACACGATGCCAAAGACAATGCCCACCACCGCCACCCACACCGGGGTCTGCGGAGGCAGGGTCAGCGTGAACAGGGCGGCGGACACAAAAGCGGCCTCAGATACCTTGGTTTTGTCCTTGTTGATGCTGCGCATCACCAGGTACTCGGAAATCACCGCAGCCAGGGCCACAAAAGCAGCCAGCATCAGCATCCGCCAGCCATAGAGATAGACAGCCATGAGGGAAACCGGAATCAGGGACAGGAGCACCGTGCGCATCATTTTCTGTTTCTGGAACAGCGCCGTTATCTTCATATCCTCACCTCGCTGCACTCATTATAATGAACCGCGGAATTTATGCAAGCATATTCACTGGGCTGGGGATGGCCCAAAAAAGCCCTTTTCGCGCCATATGATGGTGGATTGTGGTATATTGACAGGGAATACGCCCAGGCGCACACAAGCAGGAGGACAGCATGATACGACAAACCCGGCATGAGATGCTTACCGAGATCAAAACCCGTTTCGCCAACCGCGCCCTGACCGACCAGGAGGTGCCCCAGGAGGTGCTGGAAGCGCTGGTGGAAGCGGCAAGCCATGCCCCCAGCTGCTTCAACGAACAACCCTGGCGCTTTCTCATCGCCACGGGGGAGCGCAGGGAGCGGCTGCTGGCCACCCTCACCGAACAAAACCAGGAGTGGGCCGGGCGGGCGCCGGTGCTGGTGCTGACCCTGTCCAAAAAGACCTTCACCCAGGGCGGGCGGGACAACTACTGGCACATGTCCGACGCCGGCTGCGCGACAGGCTTCTTCATGCTGGAGGCGGAGCGCCGGGGGCTGACTGCCCACCCCATGGCTGGCTTTAGCCGGAAGCAGGCCCGGGAGGCCTTCCAGATTCCG
This sequence comes from Clostridiales bacterium, assembly GCA_012728815.1. Classification (GTDB taxonomy): domain Bacteria; phylum Bacillota; class Clostridia; order Christensenellales; family Aristaeellaceae; genus UBA6115. The sequence goes on along the minus strand of JAAYEI010000007.1, from coordinate 39,126 downwards.
GAGGAGTATGACATCGTGCACGTGATGGCGGTGGGCTGGCCCGGGGATTTGCACCTGCTGAGCGAAAAGAACCAGGCCCGCAACCACCCCAAGTCCCGCAAGCCCATTGAGGAGCTGCTGCTGTGAGTGATAGGCGCCTGCCGGTGGTCTTCATCGGCCATGGCTCCCCCATGAACGCGCTGGAGGACAACGCCTGGACCCGCGCCTGGGCGCAGCTGGGGCGGGAGCTGCAACGGCCCCGGGCCATCCTTTGCCTGTCCGCCCACTATGTGACCCATGGCCTGAAGGTGGTGGGGCAGGAACAGCCCGAAACCATCCATGATTTCTACGGCTTCCCCCAATCCCTGTATGAGGTCAGCTACCCGGCCCCTGGCAGCCCGCGACTGGCCGGGCAGGTGGCGGCCCTGCTCGCGGACCAGGGCGCCCAGGTCAGCGCGGACTGGGGCCTGGACCATGGCGCCTGGAGCCTGCTCAAGGTGATGTACCCGGCGGCTGACATCCCTGTTGTGCAGCTGAGCCTGGACCTGACCCTGGACGCCCGTGCACAAATTACCATTGGCCAGGCGCTGCGGCCGCTGCGGGATGAGGGTATAATGCTTGTGGGCAGCGGCAATGTGGTGCACAACCTGCGTGAAATCCGCCCGGATCAACAGCAGCCCTTCCCCTGGGCCCTGGCCTTTGGGGAAGCGGTGCATGAGCGGGTGATGTCCGGACACTATGAGGCATTGGCAGGGTACACCGCCTTGGAGGGCTGTATGCCCAGCGTAAACTCCGGCGAGCACTTTGTGCCGCTGCTGAACATCCTGGGCGCCGCCACACGGGAGGACCGCCCCCGGGCCATCAACCACGACTATGCCTGGGGCAGCCTGTCCATGTCGAGCTATGTTCTGGGTGCATGATAAAAAGGAGGGACCATGAGAAGAGACATCGACCAGGTGGTAACCGGCAACCGCGCGATTGACGGCGCGGGCGTCAACCTTGTGCGCGTGCTGGGACGCCAGACCACGCAGGCCTTTGACCCCTTTTTGATGCTGGATGCCTTTGACTCCACCAACCCGGATGACTACATCAAGGGCTTCCCCTGGCACCCCCACCGGGGCATTGAAACGGTGACCTACCTGGTCAGCGGGCACATTGAGCATGGGGACAGCCTGGGCAACAAGGGCGACATCCTGGACGGCTCCTGCCAGTGGATGACCGCGGGCTCGGGCATCATGCACCAGGAGATGCCCCTGGCCTCCCCGCGCATGCTGGGGCTGCAGCTGTGGCTGAACCTGCCCCGCAAGGACAAGATGACCCCGCCCAAGTACAACGACATCAAGGCATCTGACATCCCGGAGGTGCGCGAGCAGGGCAGCGTGGTGCGGGTCATCTCCGGGCAGTACAAGGACACGCAGGGCTTTATGGAAGGCGAGCATGTGAAGATGACCATGCTGGACATCACCCTGCAGCCCGGGGTGGCCTTCGCCATGCCCACGCCCATGCACGCCACGGTGTTTGTCTACCTGTTTGCAGGCGCCGGCATCTTTGGGCTGACCGGGCGGGAGCTGGAGGAAAAGCGCGCGGTGCTGTTCACCAAGGGTGACGAGGTGGGCTTTACCGCGGGCAGCCAGGGACTGCACGCCGTGCTGTGCATGGCCAAGCCGCTGAGTGAGCCCATCGCCTGGGGCGGCCCCATCGTGATGAACACGCGCGAGGAGCTGATGAACGCTTTTGAGGAGCTGGACCGGGGCACCTTCATCAAATAAGCAGAACCCGCAACAGGAGGAAGAACCATCATGAAAAACCTGCGCAAGGACGCGTCCCTGGGCATCATCCTGCTGGTGGCCTGGCTGGTCATCAAGCTGCTGTTCCGCGGCTCGGGCATCCTGCTGGGGCTGCTGGGCGCTGTCGGCCTGGTGCTACTGGTGATAGGCCTGCTGCCAGAAAACCTGCACGCCAAGGTCATGCAGGCCTGGGACAGGCTGCGCGGCAGCATCAAGAAGTAAGAAAAAGCGGCAAATCTTGCCTAACCCGCCACAGGGGCGGGTAAGATTATTCTGAAAACAAAAGGAGGAACCCCCCCACCATGATCAAAAAAGAAATCGCTGAGATGCTGATCAAGCAAATCAACCTGGAACTGCACTCCGGCTATATTTACATGGAGTTCGCCAACTATTACGAAGAGAAGAACCTGCCCGGATTCGCCCACTGGTACATGGTGCAGGCCAAAGAAGAGCTTGGCCACGCGATGCGCATCCGCACCTTCCTGATTGACGCGGGTGTCAAGGTGACCTACAGCCCCATCGCCGACACCGAGAAGGATTTCAAGGATGTCAAGGCCCCGCTGATCTCCGGCCTCAAGCATGAGCAGCACATCACCGCCTCCATCAACAAGATTTATGAGAAGGCGCTGGAGCTCAAGGACCACCTGAGCGCCAATTTCCTGCAGTGGTTCATTGAGGAGCAGGGCGAGGAAGAGACCAACGCCCAGAACAACATTGACAAGATTGAGCTGGTGGGCAGCAGCGGCTCCGCGCTCTACCTGCTGGACAAGGAGATGGGCCGCCGCGAAGACTGACCGGCTTGCGCGCTGACCCTACAACCGCCCCGGTGTGACCCGGGGCGGTTTTTGCTTGGCTTGCCCTTATCCTGGGTTTGCAATTTGCTGTTTCAGCAATTTCCCCGCTCATGCTACAATGTGGGGGACACAAAGGGAAGGAGGCAGGCGATGAAGACAGCACTGATTACCGGGGCCAGCGGGGGCATCGGCGAGCAGGCCGCCAGGCAGCTGGCGGCCCTGGGCTACCAGGTGGCCATCATCGGGCGCAACCCGCAGCGAACCAACCAGGTGGCCCGGGACCTGGGCGCGCTGGCCTACACGGCCGACTTCGCCGATTTGCGGCAGGTGGTGGCGCTGGCCGAGCAGCTGCTGCGGGATTATCCCCGCATTGACCTGCTGGCGCACAACGCCGGGGGCCTGTTTCGCAGGCAGCCCCCCACGGTGGATGGGTTTGAAATCACCTTCCAGGTGAACCACTTGGCCCCCTTCCTGCTGACCCAGCTGCTGCTGCCCCGCCTGATTGCCTGCCAGACCACGGTGATCAGCACCTCCAGCGTGGCCCACCACTTCGCGGGCCTGCTGTCTGACCCCATGAACATGGACCGGCCGGGCCGGCGCTCACCCCACCTGGCCTACTGCGATTCCAAGCTGGCCAACATCCTGTTCACCCGGCAGCTGCAGCGCCTGCATGGCCAGCAGGGCATCACGGCGGTCTCCTACCACCCGGGCATGGTGGCCAGCTCCTTCTCCAGCGGCAGCCGCTCCCCCCTGCGCTGGGCCTACACCCCACGCATGAGCCGGCTGCTGGGCATGATCAGCCCCCAGCAGGGCGCGGACACCCTGGTGTGGCTGGCCCAGGGGCAGCCGGGGGTGGACTGGCAACCAGGGGATTACCATGTGCGCCGCGCGCCAGCGCGCGTGAGCCGCAAGGCGCAGGATGAGGAGCTGGCGCAGGACCTGTGGCAGATGAGCCTGCGCCACTGCGCGCCCTACCTGGACGGCCTGGCCGTCAACCAATGAGGAGGATGAGATGCTGACCATCACCCTGTTTGGGGATTCCATCGGCCGGGGCGTCACCTTTGATGATGCGCGGGGCCGCTATGTGTACCTGAAGGAAGGCTTTGACAAGCTGCTGGGCAAGGACAGCCAGGTGCAGATTGACAACCGCTCCCGCTTTGGCGCGCTGGCCCAGGAAGGCCTGCAGGAGTTTGAGGCCCTGGATGCCCTGGACACGGACGCGGTGGCCATCCAGTATGGCGGCAACGACTGCACGCCGGACTGGAAGGCGGCCGCCCGGGACCCGCAGACCATGCACCCCGCCCGGGTGCCGCTGCGTGAGTTTGAGGCGGTGCTGACCCGTTTTGTGCAGGGCGTGAGGCGCCTGAGCAAGCAGGCGGTGCTGGTCACCCCGCCGCCGCTGGTGGCGGAGCGCTTTGTGCCCTGGGTGTCCAAGGGCCTGGACGCGGGCGCCATCCTGCGCTACCTGGGCGATGTGCACCATGTCTACCGCTGGCAGGAGCAGTACGCCCTGGCTGTGCACAAGGTGGCGCGGCTTACCCAGAGCAAGCTGTTTGACCTGCGCGCCTTCTTCCTGGAGGAGCGCGACCTGGGCAGCCTCTATTGCGTGGACGGCATGCACCCCAACCAGAAAGGCCACCAGCTGATTGCCCAGGCGGCCCAGCTGATGCTGCCCCAGCTGATGAGCCAGCCCTCCTGAAGCATCGACAAACCCGACACAAAGCCCCCGCGGTGGCGGGGGCTTTGTGTCGGGCGCGGGCTCAGGCCGAGCCATCCCCCCGGTCGGGGAGCCTTTCAGCCATCTGGTGAATGATGTCCTGCATCTGTGCCCAGTGCCGCTCCATCTGCGCCACCAGCTTGAACTGGGTGCGGCAGCGGTCCAGGTTCTGCCCTTCGCGGTGGGTACGGAAGTAGACATCGCCCCGCAGGTAGTCCGCCAGGAAGCGGATGCCGCACTCCAGCGTCATCGCCCAGGCACCTTCGGGCAGGGTCGCCAGCTCATCCGGGTTGAGGCTGTTGCCCACCTGCTCCAGAAAGCCCCGGGAAAACTGGCTGTACAGCTCCAGGGACAGCGCCACCCGGTCCAAATCCCGCTCATCCTCCGCCGCGGTGGAGGCGCCAAAGCGGATGGCATCGCCAAAGTCGTGGGCGATCAGCCCGGGCATGACGGTGTCCAGGTCAATCACGCACAGAGCCTCCCGGGTGCGCTCGTCCAGCAACACGTTGTTGAGCTTGGTATCGTTGTGGGTGACCCGGGTGGGCAGGCGCCCCGCGGCCTGCAGGGCCTGGAGGTGGCCGGCGCGCCGCTCGCGCTCCAGGGCGAAGGCCAGCTCAGCCCGCACATCCCGCAGCCGCCCCAGGATGTCCGCCTGGGCGGCCTGGTGCAGCTGGGCAAAGCGCACGGGGGTGTTGTGAAAATCCACGATGGTCTCATGCAGGCTGCTGACCGGAAAATCAGCCAGCTGGCGCTGGAAACGCCCAAAGGCCTGGCCACTGCGGCAGAAATCCTGCCCGGTCTCCGGCCGCTGCAGGCAAAGGCTGCCGCGCACAAAGTCGTACACGCGCCAGTAGGCGCCGCTGGATTGGTCATGATAAAAATCCTGCCCCTCATGCGTTTGCACGATGGTCAGCACCCGGCGGGGGCAGGGGTCCCTGTGTGCCAGGTGGCGGGTCACCGCGCCGATGTTGTCCATCAGGGCGGGCACGTCCAGAAAAACCCGGTGGTTGATCTGCTGCAGGATGTACCAGGCATCCTCCTGTGTAATCAGCAGGTAGGTGCGGTTGATGTGGCCTTCGCCATAGGGCTGGCAGCTGACCGGCCGCCCCCTGAGGCGAAAATGGCGCGCGGCGTTGAGCATGGTTCCTCCGGTGCGGGGTCGCGGGCGGGGGCGCCGGCTACAGCAGGGCGGCCTGCCCGGGCAGCAGGTCAAGCAGCAGCTTGGCCAGCAGCAGGCCCAGCACCACCAGCAGCAGCGCCCGCACAAAGGGCGCGCCTTTTTTGATGGCCAGGTTGGCCCCCAGCAGGTTGCCGGCGATGCCAAAGGCGGCTGCGGGCAGCGCCAGCGCGTAGAGCACATGGCCGGTGGTGACCAGGGTGACCAAGGCCCCCAGGTTGCTGCCCAGGTTGACCAGCTTGGCGGTGCCGGAGGCGGTGAGCGCCTCCTCCCCCAGCAGCATCACATAGGCCAGGATCAGGAAGGTCCCGGTGCCCGGGCCCACCAGGCCGTCGTACACCCCCACCAGCAGGCCAATCATGAAGCAGGCCGGCAGCGCCAGGGGCGCGGGAACCAGGGGCTGGCGCGTGGACAAATCCTTGTTGCGCAGCACCAGCAGGGCCACAAAGGGCAGCGCCAGCACCACCCCCAGGCGCACATAGAACTCGGGCAGCCAGGTGAGCAGGAAGGCCCCCAGCGCGGCGCCGGGCAGGGAGCCCAGGGCCGAGGCCAGCCCGTGCCGCCAGGCAATCAGCCCCCGGGTGGCGTACTTGCCGGTGGCCACCGCCGTGCCCGCCACCGCGGACAGCTTGTTGCTGCCGCCCGCCAGCGCCGGGGGCAGGCCGGCGAGGTAGTAGGCCGGCAGGGTGATCAGGCCACCCCCACCGGCGATGCTGTCCACAAAGCCGCCCAGAAAGATGAGCGGGCAGACAATCAGGTAGGTCATCAGGGTGATGTCAGGCATCTGCTTCTCCGCGGGTGTTGTTCCGCGCTGATTGTAGCACCTGCCTCACGCCCGGACAAGGAAGGAAGGGACAGGGACATGAAAAAGCCAGGAAGCCTGGTCACCTGGGCTTCCCTGGCCGCGTGCCGGGTCAGGCGCTAGAAGGCCTCCGACTGGCGCTGCATGTTCTCCACCACGATATCGTACATCTCCCCCAGGCTGGCGCAGTATTCCAGCACCTCCCAGGGGCGGTTGGTGTGGAAGTGTAGCTTGATCAGCTCCTCATCCCCCACCACCAGCAGGCAATCGCCCTCAAAGTGCTGGCTGATGTGCGCGCTGATGGCGTCCTCATCCAGCCCCTCGCCCTCAATGAGGGTTTGCACGTCAAACTTGAATTCCAGCATGGCAGGCTCCTTGTCCGGCGCCCCGTGGGCCGCCTTGTTTCATTTGGCCGCCGCTTTGTTCAGGGTCTTCACGAAGACCTCCTCTGGCTGGGCGCCGGTGATGGCAAAGCGGTCATCCACCACAAAAAAGGGCACGCCCCGCGCGCCAAAGCGCAGCGCGTCCTCATACTCACCGCGGGCGCGGTTGAAGAGGGCTTTGTCCTGCAGCGCCTCCTGCGCCTGCTGCGCCCCGATGCCCACCTCGCCCGCCAGGCGCACCAGGGTGGGCGGGTCATCCAGGGTCGCGCCCTCAAGGAAGGCGGCCTGCTGCAGGCGGTCGGAGAAGGCGGTGCCCAGGCCAAGGGACTTGGTATGCTGGAAGAGCATGTGTGCCTGGTCGGTGCTGGCGTGCCTGGCCTGTTCAAAGCGCAGCTGGAGCCCCAGCTCACGGGCGGCCTGGGTGAGGCTGTCAAAATTGTCCTGAACCTGCTGGGGGCTGAGGCCGTACTTGTCCATCAGGTGGTCGCGCATGCTCTCCCCGCCCCTGGGCGGCCCGGGGTTGAGCAGGAAGCTGTTCATCTCGATCCGGGCATCATGGATGCCCGCGGCTGCCAGCGCCCGCTCCAGGCGTTTCTTTCCCAGGACACAGTAGGGGCAGAGAAAGTCAGACCAGATCTGTATCTTCATGGATGGACCTCATTCTTCAGGCCCAGCCGCAGGAAGGACAGGTATTCCTCATGGCTGCGGTCACCGGAAAAGTGGTGGGCGCCGTTGAGGATGTAGTAGGGCACGTAGTCAATCACAATCTCCCGGGCAGCGCCGTCATCGGCCAGTACGGCCGAGCGGAAGGCCCCGTTTTCCAGCGCCTGCTGTGCCTCCGCCCGGTCAAGGCCCACCTCCTGCGCGACATCCAGCAGGGTCTGGTGGTCGCTGAGCAGGCGGTGCTCCTGGAAGAGGGCGCGCTGGGCACGGTCAAAATACTGGTTGCCCAGGCCCTTGCCCCTGGCAAAATGCAGCAGGCGGTGCGCGTCCATCAGATAGGACCAGCGCGCGCCGCGCATCTGGATCTCCAGGCCCTCACGCTTTGCCTGCTCCCGCAAATCGTCAAAGCCGTCCAGGATGTCGGGGATGTTGCCGCCATAGCGCTGGCGCACCAGCTCCTCCATGGGCAGGCCGTTGGGCTTGTCCGGCTCCAGGTTCAGCAGGAAGCTGCGCGTGGTGATGCGCGCGTCCCTGATGCCCAGCTCCTTGAGGGCGCGGTGCAGGCGGTGGTTGCCCAGGTAACAGTAGGGGCACTCAAAATCTGCCCAGACTTTTATCTCCATGTTTCCTCCCATACATTTCCAAGGGGGCGCTTGTGCGCCCACCCCATTCATATACCCAGAAAAAGCTGTCAGTTTCCATGTGGGCGATTGGTGGCCCAAACAAACTGCCCGCCCGGCGTGCGCCGGGCGGGCAGGTGTCGCTTGGTTTGCCGGTTTGGCTTATTCAGCCGCCAGGCGCTTGAGGTTGTCAAGCCGCATGGCCGCCTCCTCCTCGGAGCGCTGGAACAGCTGCTCGGCCTGGTCAGGGAAGGCCTTGAGCAGGGAGGTGTAGCGCACCTCGCCCCTGAGGTAATCCTGGTAGCTCTCCGTGGGGTCCTTGCTGTCAATGATCAGGGGGTTCTTGCCCTGCTCCGCCAGCTCGGGGTTGTAGCGGTAGAGGTTCCAGTAGCCGGAGGCCACCGCCTTGCGGGTCTCGGCCTGGGAGAAGGACATGTTGATGCCGTGGTTGATGCAGGGGCTGTAGGCGATGATAAGGGAGGGGCCGTTGTATGCCTCCGCCTCGTTAAAGGCCTTGAGCACCTGGTTGTAATTGGCTGACATGGACACATGGGCGACATAGACGTAGCCGTAGCTCATGGCCATCATGCCCAGGTCCTTCTTCTTGGTGCGCTTGCCGGCCGCGGCGAACTTGGCCACAGAGCCGGTCGGGGTGGACTTGGAGGCCTGGCCGCCGGTGTTGGAGTACACCTCGGTGTCCAGCACCAGGATGTTCACGTCCTGGTTCTGGGCCAGCACGTGGTCCAGCCCGCCATAGCCGATGTCATAGGCCCAGCCGTCGCCGCCAATGATCCAGATGGACTTCTTGGCCAGCATGTCCGCTTCCTTGAGCACGGCGCTGGCGCCGGTGCAGGCATCGCAGTCGCACTTTTTGCCGTTCTTGATCCACTCGGCCTCCCACTCGGTGCCGTGCATGTCAAGCCCGGCCTCGCAGGCTGCCTTCAGCTTCTCGCCGGCGGCCTTGGACTCATCCGCCTTGTGCATGTCCTGCAGCCACTGGGCGCCGGCCTCCTTGATGGGGGCGTCGGTCCACTCCACGGCGATCAGGGCTTCCACGGTTTCCGCCAGGCGGGCGCGGCGCTGGGCATAGGCCAGGTTCATGCCAAAGCCGAACTCGGCGTTGTCCTCAAACAGGCTGTTGGCCCAGGCGGGGCCGTGGCCCTTGCTGTTGACGGTGTAGGGCACGGTGGGGCTGGAACCGCCGTAGATGGAGGTGCAGCCGGTGGCGTTGGCGATGACCATGCGGTCACCGAAGAGCTGGGTGGCCAGCTTGATGTAGGGCGTCTCGCCGCAGCCCGCGCAGGCGCCGGAATACTCAAAGAGGGGCTTCAGGAACTGGCTGCCGCGCACGGTGTTCTTGTTGTGGTTGAAGCGGTCGTCCGGCAGCTGACGGGCAAACTCCCAGTTGGCCTCCTCATGGCGCTGGCTGTCCAGCGGCTTCATCTGCAGGGCCTTGGTCTTGGAGGGGCACACCTCGTAGCAGTTGCCGCAGCCGGTGCAGTCCAGGGGGCTGACCTGAATGCGGAAATCGTTGCCCGCATACTCACGGCCCAGCGCCGGCTTGGTGACAAAGCCCTCGGGGCGCTCGGAGCCCGTCTCCACCAGGAAGGGGCGGATGACAGCGTGAGGGCACACCATGGAGCACTGGTTGCACTGGATGCAGTGTTCCACCTGCCACTCGGGCACGTTCACGGCGATGCCGCGCTTCTCAAACTGGGTGGTGGCGGTGGGCACGCGGCCAGCCGGGTCAAAGGCGGACACGGGCAGCGAATCCCCCGCCTGGCCCAGGATGGGCTTGGCGATGGAATTGAAGTACTCGGTGGCCTCCACATGGTGGGGCTGGGCGCCGGTGGTGGTGTCCGCCCAGGCCGCGGGCACCTTGACCTCCTTGAGGTTCTTGGTGGCGGCCTCAATCACCGCGTAGTTGGCCTTGACCACCTTGTCCCCCCGCCGGCCGTAGGTGTCCCGGGCGTAGTCCTTCATGTACTTCTCGGCCTTGGCGTAGGGGATGATGTTGGCCAGCTTGAAGAAGGCGGCCTGCATGATGGTGTTGATGCGCGCGCCCATGCCGTTCTTCTCGGCCAGGTCAATGGCGTCGATCACGTAGAACTTGGCCTTCTTGCGCGCCAGGTCCCGCTTGAGGGCGGCGGGCAGGCGCTCCTCCAGCTCCTCCCCCTCCCAGGGGCAGTTGAGCAGGAAGGTGCCGCCGCGCTTGAGGTGGCTGAGCATGTCATACTGGGTGACATAGGCCGGGTTGTGGCAGGCCACGAAGTTGGCGTCATCAATCTGGTAGGTGCTCTGGATGGGCTCCTTGCCAAAGCGCAGGTGGCTGACGGTCAGCCCGCCGGACTTCTTGGAGTCATAGGCGAAGTAGGCCTGGACGTTCAGCTTGGTGTGATCCCCGATGATCTTGATGCTGTTCTTGTTGGCGCCCACGGTGCCGTCAGACCCCAGGCCATAGAACTTGCAGGCCACGGTGCTCTCAGGCGCCGCGTTGAACTGGCGGCCCAGCTTCAGGGAGCTGTTGGTGACATCGTCCTCAATGCCCACGGTGAAGTGGTTCTTGGGGCGGGCCTTCTGCGCGTTGTCGTAGATGGCCTTGATCATGGTGGGGGTGAACTCCTTGCTGGACAGGCCATAGCGGCCGCCCAGCACGCGGATATCGTCCCGGCCGGCCTGGGCCAGCGCGGTGCGCACGTCGGTGTAGAGCGGGTCGCCCAGGGCGCCGGGCTCCTTGGTGCGGTCCATGACAGCCAGGGTTTTGACCGTCTTGGGCAGCGCCTTGAGGAAGGCGTCCGCGGCGAAGGGACGGTAGAGGCGCACCTTGATGGCGCCCACCTTGCGGCCCTTCCTGTTCAGCGCGTTGACGGTCTCATGGACCGCCTCGGCACCGGAGCCGATGATGATGATGACCTCTTCCGCGTCCGGGGCGCCCACATAGTCAAACAGCTTGTAGCCGCGGCCCGTCAGCTTCTTGACCTGCTTCATGCACTCTTCCACGATGCCGGGCACCGCCAGGTGATAGGGGTTGGCGGCTTCACGGTTCTGGAAAAACACATCCGGGTTCTGCGCGGTGCCGGACTGGTGGGGATGCTCGGGGTTGAGCGCGCGGGCGCGGAAGGCGTCCACCTTCTCCCAGTCCACCAGCTTGCGGATGTCCTCGTAGGCGATTTCTTCCACCTTCTGCACCTCATGGCTGGTGCGGAAGCCATCAAAGAAATGCAGGAAGGGAATGGAGGACTTGATGGTGGCCAGGTGGGCCACCAGGGCCATGTCCTCCGCCTCCTGCACGGAGCCGGAGGCCAGCATGGCAAAGCCGGTCTGGCGGCAGGCCATGACGTCGGAATGGTCACCAAAAATGGACAGCGCGTGGGTGGCCACGGTGCGCGCCGACACGTGGAACACGGTGGGCAGCAGCTCGCCGGCGATCTTGTACATGTTGGGGATCATCAGCAGCAGGCCCTGGGAGGCGGTGAAGGTGGTGGTCATGGCGCCGGCAACCAGGGAGCCGTGCACAGCGCCGGCGGCGCCGCCCTCGCTTTGCATCTCGGCCACGTTGACTGTCTGCCCGAACAGGTTTTTGCGGCCCATCGCGGACCACTCGTCCACGTATTCGGCCATTGTGCTGGAAGGGGTGATCGGGTAGATGGCGGCTACGTCAGAAAACGCGTAGGCGATGTGGCTGACCGCGCCGTTGCCGTCGATGGTGAACATCTTTTTTGCCATTGTTTCCTCCAATTTATTTTGTTGAACCCATTTTTTGGGTACAATCCTCATTTGGATAACTCAGTATAGCGGCAGAAACCGTCAAATGTCAAGAAATTTGATAAATGCTCCGCCCTCTGTTTTCCCTTGTATATCAAGGGGTTTTTGAAGAAGCGAAAATTGGATGTTCAAAATTTCATCAAAATCGGGCGGATTTTGAGGCAATCTTCGCGCGCCGGGGTGAAGGGCGCGCTTTGGCACAAAAAACCGCCTGTTTTCGGTAGCCAGGCGGTGAAAAACGAGGGTAAAAACCAGCCCTTTACGCGGGCGGCAGGATGAAGCGCACCGCGCGGGGCAGTACTTCCAGCTCAAAATTGCGCCCCCGCATCATCTCCCCGTCCAGGCACAGGGCGGTCTCTTGTTCACAGGTGATGCCCACCCGCCGGGCCTGCCGGTAACGGTACAGGCCTTCAAACAGGGGCGACTCAAAATGGCGGCCCTGCTTGTACAGCGGCAGCAGCCGCAGCAGCTGCAACCGGGACAGGGGCAGGATGGCGCAGGCATCCAGCAGGCCATCGTCATTGAGGGAGCGGGGCGCGCAGTGAAAGCCGCCGCCAATGTACTGGCCTGAGGCAAAGGAGGCGGTGAGCAGCTGGCCCTCATGCAGCGGCTGGCCATCCGCCGTGATGGCGCAGGAGGTGGTCAGGTGGCTGGTGAAGGCATTCAGCACGCCCATCCAGTAGGCGCGCTTGCCGCCCAGCAGCGGGGTGTGGCGAAAGCGCAGCATGGTGGCCGCGGCCTGGGCCTCCAGCCCCAGGTTGACCACGTTGATGGCCGCGCGGCCGTTGGCCAGGATGAGGTCCACCAGCACGCTGGGCGCGTCCAGCTGGCGGCCAAGGTCCAGGAAGCGCTCCGGGCCGCCATAGACGCGGGTATAGTCGTTCCCGCTGCCGCAGGGCCACACGCCCACCGCGGCATGCTTGTGGCCCCGCGCGCCGCCGGCCACCTCGCCCAGGGTGCCGTCTCCCCCGCAGGCATAGATGCGCACCGGCGCGCTGCCCTGCTGGCAGAGTTCCCGGGTCAGTTCCCCCGCGTGGCCCACGCCGTTGGTGATCAGCAGGGTATAGGGCACAGGCGAAAGCCGGTCCAGCTGCCTTTGCAGCCGCTCACGGGCGTCCCGCGCGCCGGCGGCCGGATTGAAGATAAAATAATGCTGGGTGTCCATGCCAGGCAGCGTCCTCCGGGTGATGATTGTTTCATCTTAACCGGAGCAAGCCAATTGTCAACAAAACGGGCCGGAGGGCCCGTTTCAGGTATAAAGGTTGTGTCGGAGGACACCCTGTTATTTAGGAAGGAAAAAATTTTTGCTGTCCGCCCGCGTTCCAGCCGGCGCACATTCAGGGCGTGCCCCAGCCATGGGGTGCGGTCAGCGGCCTGTCAGCTCATCCAGCATCCCATCCAGCAGGATCAGCATCCGGGGCAGGTGGAAGGGGCCCTTGAAGGTGCTGCCCTTGGCGGCCGGCAGGGTGGGCTGGCCGTCCCGGCGCAGGTAGCCGTACCACTCGCCGTATTCAGGGTCGGCGAAATGCCGCTGGCAGTAGGCGATGGTTTTCAGGAACCAGTCCAGGTACTTCTGGCGGCCCGTGTCGCGGTAGGCCATGAGGCTGGCGATGGCCAGCTCGTTGTGGGGCCACCACAGCTTCATGTCGTGCTCGTAGGCCTCCGGCGGATGGCCCAGCGCGTCCACAAAGTACAGCAGGCCGCCATATTGGTCATCCCAGCCCATGGCCAGCGCGTCGTCCAGCATGGCCAGGGTTCTTTCATACAGCGCCTTGTCCCCCAGGCGGTTGGCCTCTTCCATCAAAAACCAGCAGCACTCAATCACATGCCCGGGGTTGACCATGCGCCCGGCCGTGTAGGCCGACTCAAACTGTCCCTCCAGGCCCACGCTTTCCAGCGTCAGGCCCAGGTCCTCCTTGCGGTGGTAGGTGAAGATGTCCTGCACGCAGGCCGCCGCGCGCCCGTCGTAGAGCGCCTGGCGATCAGGGTCGGCCCGGCGCAGGATGGCGGTGAGGTTGAGGTAGATCATGGGGTCGGCCAGCGCGCGGCCAGCACGGGTGGTGGGGATGGTCTTGGGCCCCAGGCCGACCGGGTCGGCCACCAGGCCGTGGTTGAGCTGCCAGATGAGCTCATAGGCCCAGCGGGCGCGCTCCAGGTGCGCCTGGCTGCCAGTGAGCAGGTGGTACTCGGCGTTGGCCATGGCGTAGAAGCCTTCGGAAAAATTGTAGCGCCGCTGGCGCAGCGGCAGCCCCTCCGCCGTAACGGTGAAGTACATCCGCCCGCCCTTGTCGCGGTTGAGGCAGTGCGCCTCCATGAAATGCAGGCAGCTCTCCGCCGCCTCCCGCCAGGCCGGCCGCTGGCCATAGCGGTTGCACAGGTGGGCAAAGGTGAAGGCGCAACGGCCCTGCATCCACACGCTTTTGTCCGTGGAATACACCTTGCCCTCACGGTCCAGGCAGGTGTACACCCCCCCGTGCACCGGGTCCATGCCGTGGTCCAGCCAGAAGGACAGGGTGCGCTCCAGCTCACCCTTGACCCAGGCAGATACCTGACGCAGCCCTTCCATATCAGTACTCCGCGAAGCTGGATGTTTCCGGCCGGTATTTGCCGGAGGCAAAATGCGCCATCATGGCCGCCTCAAAGGCCTCCTCATTGCCGGATTCCAGCGCCCGCACAATGTTCTCATGCTTGATGATGGTGTCATCCAGGTGCTTGACCTTTTCCTCCGTCTTGAAGTTGGCGTCCACATCCCAGATGGCCTCCATCATGGAGAGCAGGGTCTGGTTGTTGACGCGGGAAAAGATGGCCAGGTGGAAGTCCTTGTCCTCGGCGTGGAAGAGCTGGTGCACGTCCCACTGTTTCTTGATCTCCTCCATGATGCCGCGGAGGCGGAGGACGTCCTCCTGGCGCAGGCTGGCAAAGGCCTGGCGCATGTAGCCCAGCTCCAGGCGCTTGCGGATGTCCAGCATCTCGGCCACCGCGTTGTCCTCCTCCCCGGCGGCCGCGAAGATGACATTCTGGAACACAAAATCCAGGCTGAACTTCTGCAGGATGGTGCCCCGACCAGGCTGGGCGGACACCATGCCCAACAGCTCCATGGACTTGATGGCCTCCCGCAGCACGTTGCGGCTGACCCCAAGCATGTCCACCAGCGCCTGCTCGGTAGGCAGCAGGTCCCCCGGCTGCAGGTTGTTCTGTAAGATATAGGCCCGGATTTGCCGAAATACAAGCGAGTACAGCTTTTCCCCCGGTCTTTTCATCATTTGTTCCTCCATGTTCAACAATGATAATATAAGGATGCGCACCCTGCTTGTCAATTGCCGGGGGGATACCGCCTGGGACAAGGTGTTCCCACACTTAGTCCAACATTAAGCCCGGCAATAAACGGCAGTTTCTGGGCTTCGGGTCAAATATTTCCGATTTATGACATGAACCTTATTGAAATTGTAGGATGTATATGGTATCTTGCGCGCGACAGGCATCCCCACGGTATGCCATACAAATCATCAGGAGGATCCCATGAAGAAAATCGCAGCACTCATCCTGGCTGCCGCCCTGCTGCTGTCCATTGCCGGCCTGGCAATGGCGCAGGAGCAGGTCAGCATCACCCTGTGGACCTACCCCATTGGCGGCTGGGGCAAAGCCGAGCAGGTGGACCAGATTGTGGCCGCCTTCAACGCGGTGGAGCCCAACATCCAGGTGAAGGTGGAATACCTGGATTACTCCTCCGGCGATGACCAGGTGACCAGCGCCATTGAGGCGGGCACCACGCCGGACATCATCATGGAAGGCCCGGAGCGCCTGGTGAGCAACTGGGGCGCCAAGGGCAAGATGGTGGACCTGCAGGACCTGTGGACCGAGGAAGCGCTGGCGGACATCAGCGCCAACAGCCCCGCCGTGGTGGCGGCCAGCCGCGGCGCGGACGGCGTGTTCTACGAGTACCCCCTGTGCATGACCACCCACACCATGGCCATCAACTACGAGGTGTTTGAGAAGGCCAATGCCCTACAGTACCTGGACCTGGACAAGCGCACCTGGACCACCGAGAACTTCCAGAAGGCCATGCAGGCACTCAAGGATGACGGCGTGGAAGTGACCGGCATCGTGTACTGCGGCGGCCAGGGCGGCGACCAGGGCACCCGCGCGCTGGCGGCCAACCTGTACTCCGCCAGCTTCACCAACGAGGACCACACCCGCTACACCATGGACAGCGAGCAGGGCATCAAAGGCCTGCAGCTGCTGGTGGACATGGTGAAGGAAGGCCTGCTGGAGTCTGACGCCGGCATCGCGGCGGCGGATGAGCTGCAGCTCTTCGCCAACGGCACCGCCCAGATGACCTGGGCCTGGAACGCCTCCAATGCGGCCAACTACGCGGCCTCCGTGGCCTTCACCCCCTTCGCGATGACCTTCCCCTCCGATGACGGCGTGCCGGAGCTGGCCGGCGGCATCTGGGGCTTCGGCATCTTTGACAACCAGGACGAGGCCCGGGTGGAAGCGGCCAAAAAGTTCATCCGCTTTGTGAGCGATGACCCGGTCCAGGGCCCGGCCAGCGTGTTCGCCACCGGCTTCTTCCCGGTTCGCGCCTCCTTTGGCGACATCTACACCGGCACTGAGAAGGATTCCTTCAAGGAGTTCCTGCAGTTCATGCCCTACATGGGCGATTACTACAACGTGGCGCCCAACTGGGCGGTGCAGCGCACCGAGTGGTGGAACCTGCTGCAGCGCATCTTCGCGGGCGAGGCGGTGGAAACCGCCGTGGCCACCTACATCAGCAAGGTCAACCCCCAGTAAGCTTTATTATCATGATGGCGCTCCCGGCCCTCGGGCCGGGGGCGCCCTGACCAAGGAGGCCGCCGGATGCAAACCAGCCACCGCCTGGCCCTGCGCCGCCGCGCGCGGCGGGAGAACCTGATCGGCTACGCCTACATGGCGCCTGCCCTGCTGTTCTTCCTGGGCTTTGTCGTCTTCCCCATGGGCATGGCGATTGTGACCAGCCTGACAGACTACAGCATGGACAGCTTCAATTTTATCGGGCTGGCCAACTACGCGCGCATGCTGGGCGACCGGGTCTTTGGCAAGGCCATGGCCAACACCGTGCTGATTGTGGCGGTCAGTGTGCCCACGGTCACCCTGTTCTCCCTCTGGGCGGCCTCGGTGGTGTACCGGATGGGACAGCGCGCCTCCTCCTTCTTCCGCATTGTGTTCTACATGCCGGTGGTGACGGGCACGGTGGCGGTGACGGTGGTGTGGAAATGGATGTTCAGCCGCTACAACGGGCTGCTGAACTACGTCCTGCGCGCCCTGGGCATCATCGGCAGCAACATCAGCTGGCTGGGGGATGAGGCCACCGCCATCTGGTGCATCATCCTGATTTTGTTCACCACCTCCATCGGCCAGCCCATCGTGCTGTACATCTCGGCGCTGGCCAACGTGGACGCCTCGCTTGTGGAAGCGGCCCAGGTGGACGGCGCCAGCAACTTCAAGGTGTTCTGGAAGATCAAGTGGCCCCAGATCATGAACACCACCCTGTACATCCTGGTGATCACCACCATCAACTCCTTCCAGATCTTCGCCCTGATCCAGCTGCTCACCTCCGGTGGGCCCAACAACGCCACCAACACCATCATGTACAACATCTACTACCACGCCTTCAAACTGAACGAGTATGGCTATGGCAACGCCATGGGCGTGGTGCTGGCGCTGGTGATCGGCCTGTTCAGCGCGGCCCAGTTCCGCCTGGCGCGCGCTGAGCAGCATTAGGAGGCGGTATGCAAACAGCCGTACAGAGAACAAGTCCCTACCACGTGCTGGCCATCCTGCTGCTGGTTGCGCTCTCGCTGCTTTTTCTCTTCCCCATGTACTGGATTTTGACCGGCTCCGTCAAGGACATCCAGGCGGTGAACGCCGCCAGGCCGGTGTGGTTCCCCCTGGCCCCCACCCTGGACAACTACCAGCGCCTCTTCGCGCGCCCGGCCATGCAGTGGCTGTGGAACACCGTGTTCATCTGCCTGATGGCCATGCTGCTGACCTGCGCTGTGGCCTCCCTGGCCGGCTACGCGCTGGCGCGCAAGAACTTCCGCGGGCGCGCCTTCCTGTTTGCCATGTTCATCAGCGCGCTGGCGCTGCCCAAGCAGGTGATCCTGATCCCCCTGCTCAAGGAGATGAGCTTCCTGCGCCTGCACGACACCCCCTGGGCGGTCATCCTGCCCACGGTGGGCTGGCCCTTCGGCGTGTTCCTCATGAAGCAGTTCTCCGAGAACATCCCCGGCTCCATCCTGGAAGCGGCGCGCATTGACGGCGCGGGCGAGGTGATGACCTTCACCCGGGTGGTGCTGCCCATCATCAAGCCGGACATCGGCGCGCTGGCCATCTTCACCTTCATCACGGCCTGGAACGACTACTTCATGCAGCTGATCATGCTCAATTCCCAGGCCAAGCTGACCATCTCCCTGGGCATCGCCAAGCTGCAGACCGAGATGAGCAACGACTTCGGGCTGATCATGGCGGGCGCGGCGCTGAGCGCCATCCCCATCACGGCCGTCTTCCTGCTCTTCCAGCAGTTCTTTACCCGGGGCATCACCATGGGCGCGGTCAAGGGCTGATGGTGCGCCCTGTCCCCTCGCCCTGACGCGTTGAAAGCGACGGATTCCCCACCACGATCAAACAGAAAGCGGGTCCACCTGCCATGAACGACAACAAATACCACGGCATCTTCCCAGCCTTTTACGCCTGCTATGACGACGTGGGCGGCATTTCCCCCGCGCGCAGCCAGGCGCTGGCGCGTCACCTGCTGGCCCAGGGGGTGCAGGGGCTGTATGTGAACGGCTCTTCCGGGGAGTGCATCTACCTGGATGTGCAGGAGCGCATGAAGGTGCTGGAAAGCGTGATGGAAGCGGTGGGCGGCCAGATGACCGTCATCGCCCACGTGGCCTGCAACAACACGCGGGATTCACAGGCCCTGGCCCGGCACGCCCAGGGGCTGGGCGTGGACGCCATCGCGGCCATCCCGCCCATTTATTTCCGCCTGCCGGATGCCGCCATCGCCCGCTACTGGAATGATATCAGCCAGGCGGCCCCTGAAACGGATTTCTTTGTCTACAACATCCCCCAGCTGGCGGGGGTCGCCCTCTCCCCCGCCCTGCTGCAGGAGATGCTGAAGAACCAGCGCCTGGTGGGGGTGAAAAACTCCTCCATGCCGGCGATGGACATCCAGGTGTTCAAATCCCTGGGCGGCGAGCGCCTGCAGGTGTTCAACGGGCCGGACGAGCAGCTGGCCGCCGGGCTGATGATGGGCGCCTGCGGGGGCATTGGCGGCACCTACGGGGCCATGCCGCGGCTCTACCTGAAGCTGTATGACCTGGTGCTGACAGGGCAGGCGCAGCGGGCGGCCAGCCTGCAGGCCGCCCTCAACGGCATCATCAGCGCGCTGACCGGCGGCCAGGGCAGCATGTACGCCCTCATCAAGGAGCTGCTGCGCCGCCGGGGCATCCACTGCGGCAGCGTGCGCGCGCCGCTGCAGCCGCTGGGAAGCACAGACACCAAACAGGTGGACCTGTGCGAGCAGCTGATCCAGCAGGCTGAGGCAGCCTACCTGGGCTGAGCGGCGGCCGCATACACCCGGCGCTCCCTGGGGGACGCCGGGTTTTTTACGTGGCTGAGCCCTTGGTGTTAGGTGCTTTGGCCAAGTGAAAGGCGGGTGGCGAAGGCGGCGGCCGCCTCGCAGTCCGCCTGGTTGGGCCGGCCCAAACGGAAGAGCAGGAAGCCGCCCGGGCAGGTGAAGCGCTCCTCCGCCAGGCGGATGCCTGCGGCGCGCAGCGCCTCCCGCAGGCCCTTTTGCTCCTCCCGGCCGCTGGCGCTGCTGGTCATCAGCGCCACCTTGATGGGGCTGCCCTGCAGCCCCCGGGCGAAGGCCAGCACTTCCGGCACGGTTTTGCCGCCATAGACCCCGGAAACCAGAAAGACCAGCGTCTGCTGACTGGCCCCCGGCCAGTCCCTGATGTCCACCGCGCGGGTTCCCAGGGCGCCGGCAACATGGGTGGCCAGCTTCCTGGAGTGGCCGGTTTTGCTGTGATAAACAACCATGACGTCCATCATCCCCCTCCTTGTACAGGGACAGGATAGGGCCAAAGCACGCATCAAACAATCAAATTCATGTAAAAAATCAGGGCAGCGGTGTCGCTGCCCTGTCAAGCCCTGTTTGTGGATACAGAAACTATATCAAGCGATCAGGCCTCGGGAATCAGCAGGCCCAGGTCGCCATCCCGGCGCAGGTAGAGCACATGGGTCTGGTTGGTGTCCACATCGATGTACACAAAGAAGCTGTGGCCCAGCAACTCCATCTGCATGACGGCGTCCTCCTGGCTCATGGGGCGCACGGTGTAGGTCTTGCTGCGCACCACCTCGCGCGCCTCGGTCTCCTCCGCGTCCAGGGTTTCGATGAACTCGGGCTGGGTGTCCACCGGCAGCTCATCCCGCAGGCGCTTGTTCAGCCGGGTGCGGTGCCGCAGGATCTGCCGCTCCAGCTTGGCCAGCGCCCGGTCAATGGACATGAAGAGGTTGTCGTCGCTGGTGGATTCCGCCCGCAGCAGCACACCGTTGATGGGCACGGTGATCTCCACAATGCGCTGGTTTTTTTCCCTGCGCATGCGCACAAACATCTCGGTGTCTGCGCGCAGGTACTTGCCCAGGGCCTGGGTCTTGCGGAGCACGCGGTTCTCGATGGCCGGGGTGATGTTCATCCCCTTGGCGGTCATGGTGGTCTTCATAGGCACCCTCCTTCAAGAAATATAGAACAACTTGCCGGCGTTGTGCCGGCAAGGGCAACGTGGTATGGGGCTAAGATATGTACAGGTCGCTGAACTGGTCCTCAGAGAGTACCTTGCGGGCATAGGAACAGGTGGCGCGCACCTTCAGCCCCTCTTCCCGGGCATAGGCCGCCACGCGGTCCACCAGCTGCCGGGCGATGCCCTGCCCGCGCAGGCTGGGGTCTGTAAAGGTATGATCCACCACGATGGTGTGGTCATCCTGTTGCTGAAAGGTAATTTCCGCCAGGGGGTCCTGGGGATCGGGCCCGGCATAGAAGCGATGTTTGTCAAAGAGGATCTCCACGTGGTCCTCCTCCTCTCTCTTGCTGTGTGTACCAATTATATACCCTTTTGGCCGCTTCATGAGACTTGCGAACTGGGCAACCAAATGATACAATGCTTCCGGCTTTCAAGCCTGGAAGGAGTTTAGAATGGACAAGAAAACTGTGTTTTCTCACATTGATCATACCTTGCTCAAACCGGAGGCCACCTGGGCCGATGTGGACCGCGTCTGCCGGGAGGCCGTGGACAACGGCTTTGCCTCCGCCTGCATCCCCCCGCGCTTTGTGAAGCAGGCCAAGGAGAAATATGGCAACCGCCTGACGGTGTGCACCGTGGCGGGCTTTCCCCTGGGCTACAACACCACCCGCGTCAAGGTGTACGAGGCCCAGGAGGCCGTGGCCGACGGCGCGGACGAGATTGACATGGTCATCCACGTTGGTGACGCCAAGGCGGGCGATTTTGACCGCGTCACCGAGGAAATCCGCGCGGTCAAGGCGGCCTGCGCCGGCAAGATCCTGAAGGTGATTATTGAGACCAGCCTGCTCGATGACGAGGAGAAGGCCGCGCTGTGCGCCAGCGTCACCGAGGCGGGCGCCGACTTCATCAAGACCTCCACCGGCTTTGGCGCCTCGGGCGCCCAGGCCGCGGACATTGAGCTGTTCAAGCAGCACATTGGGCCCCAGGTCAAGATCAAGGCGGCCGGCGGCATCCGCAGCAAGGAAGCCATCGAGGGCTTCATCAACCAGGGCTGCGCGCGGGTCGGCGCCAGCGGCGCGCTGAAAGCCTACGAGGAAGCGTAAGACGCGGGCGGCGGCCGCCGCCCGTTTTTATAGGGAGGTAACACATTGGTGAGGTTGCGCAAGACCTTCTGATTGACAGAAGGCGATCACAAAAACATCCCTTCTGTCAGGTGATGCCCATCATTTGATCAGGAGGAACCCATGAAAAAATATATCCTGCCCCACGCAGGCCTGTTGTTGTGCGCGATGTTGTTCGCCATCCTGGCCGCGCTGGCGGCCGTGCTTGTGCAATTTCTCAAAGGCAGCCTGCTGGACCACGCGATCAACCAGCAAGCCGGGCTCACAACCCGCCTGGCCCTGGGGCTGCTGTTGGTCATCCTGTCTGAAATCGGCTGCTACTACCTGTTCAACCGCTGCCGCGGCCTGTTCCTGGTGCGCGCGAAGGAAGGGCTGCGCGCCGCCTTTTTCCAGGGCTGGCTTGACAAGCCCATCACCCTGGATGCGCGCGCCGCGCATGGGGAAGCGCTTGCTTCCTACACCGATAAACTGGACACGGTGGCCAACCAGATGCTGGCAAACACGCCGCTGCTGGCTGAAGTGGCCTTCAAGATTGCCCTGGTCACCGGCGCCTTGTTTTTGCTGGACGCGCGCATCGCGGTACTGACCCTGCTATTGTCCACCACCCCCCTGTATGTCCCCCGCTTGATCCAGAAACGGCTGCAAGGCGCGCAAACGGCGCACATGGAGGCTTTTGCCGGGCATTTGGGCCGCGTGGCGCAATGGCTTCAGGGGCTTGAGCTCATCAGGAATTTCAGCGCGCAGCGCGCCATCCGCCAATTGTTTGACAAATCCAACCGCCAGGTGCGCGAAAAACACCTGGACATGCTCAAGGCCGCTTACCTTTCCCAAACCATGTCCACCAGCCTGTCCTACCTGTCCCACTTCATCATCCTGGCCCTCTCGGCCTGGCTGGTGGTTGAAGGCAGTTTTACGGCCGGGCAGTTTTTCATCGCTGTGGGCATGATTGACCAGATGTCCTACCCCATCCTGTCCATTTCCATCTACCTGCAGGAAATCATCGCGGCCAGGCCGGCACTGAAGGCACTGGAGCGGGAGATGGCCGTCCATCAGCCCGATGACAGGGAATTGAAAGCCCTCGAGGCGCCGGTTGACCTGCACCTAGAGCGGGTCGGTTTCGCCTACCCGGGCGGCAGCCTCCTGTTTGACGGGCTGAGCCTTCAGGTGGTCGCCGGGCAGAAATGCCTCATCACAGGCCCCAGCGGCGGGGGCAAATCCACCCTGATGAGCCTGCTGCTGGGTTATGCCCAGCCGCTCACGGGCAGGGTGCTGCTCAACGGCGTGGAAGCAAGCCGGGCGCGGAACCTGATGGAGATGATCGCGGTGATGCGCCAGGACGCTGTGCTGTTTGAGGACAGCCTGCGCAACAACATCTGCCTGTACCGGGAGATTCCGGATGAGCAAATCATCATGATGCTCAAGCGGCTCAAGCTGGAGCAGTTCGCGAGCCCCGAAGGCCTGGACTGCCCCGTCAGCGAGGGCGGAAAAAACCTGTCCGGCGGGCAAAGAAGGCGCATCAGCCTGGCAAGGACACTGCTGCGCTCGGCGCCGGTCATCATCATGGATGAGCCGCTGGCCGAGGTGGACCCGCAAACCGCGCTTGAAATTGAAAACATCATCCTGGAGATGCGGGATACCACGCTGTTCGTTGTCAGCCACCAGGTGAGCCCGCGCTTGCTGCGGGCTTTTGACCATCACATCCGGATCGGCGGCTGAAATTATCAAGAGTGCGGGCGCCCGGATGGGCGCCCGCACTTTCTTCAGGTTTTACTCAGCCCGCAGCGCGGCCAGCGGCTCGTAGCGCGTGCCTTCAGGTTGAAAGAAGCTTTCAAACAACACAAAATCCCGCGCCTGGAACAGTTGCGCGGGCCGGGGCAGCAAGAGCTCCAGTTCAGGGAAGGACAGGTCAAAGGTCGCCTTGCGCGCCAGGGTGACATGGGGCAGCAGCGGGCGCAGGTCCGGCGCGAGGCCCAGACCGGCAAGGCCATTCTGAACCTCATCCCGGAAGCGGTAGAAGCCGTCCCCGCAGGCCAGGCTGGCCCAGACCAGCCTGCCGTCCCGTCCGGGAAAAAACCCATACCCACTGACAGCCAGCCGGCAGTCCTCCGGCGCGGGCGGCCGCAAAGATTTGAACAAGGTGACGATGCGCGAAGCCAGCTCCTCCTCCACCTCGCCGATGAAGCGCAGGGTGAGGTGCAGGCTGTCCGCCCCGGCCAGGCGCAGAACGCGGGACTTGTCCGCCAGGATGTCTTGCGCCGCCTGCAGGGTGGGCAGCAAAGCCTCCGGCAGCCGCGCGGCGACAAAAAGCCGGCGCCTGCTCATCCGAACAGCAGCAGCTTGACAGCCGCCCCCAGCACGCCCGCGCCCACCATCACCAGGATGGGGCTGGGCTTCCATTTGCGCAGCACCAGCAGGGCCAGCGCGAAGCAGCCAAGGGCCACCCAGTCCATGGCCTCCAAAGCGATGCGCGCGCCCGGCCCAAAGAGCGCCAGGATGAGGATGCTCATGCCGGCGGAGGCGATCAGCGCCACGGCCGCGGGGCGAAGCCCCGACAGCACGCCCTGGAAGGCGGCCTTGTCCCGCCAGGCCCGGTACACCCGCGCCAGGATCAGCACGATGATCAGGCTGGGCGTGATGCAACCCAGGGTGGCCACCACCGCACCGGGCAGGCCGGCCACCTGGGTGCCCACAAAGGTGGACGCGTTGAGCGCGATGGGGCCCGGGGTCATTTCGGCGATGGTGACCAGGTCGGTGAAGGCGGCCATGTCCAGCCAGGGGTGGATGACCACCACCTGCTGGCGGATCAGCGGGAGCGCGGCCAGGCCGCCGCCAAAGGCGAAGAGCCCCACCTGGAAGAAGGCCCAGAACAGCGTCAGCAGCGTCATCACACGCCCTCCCTCCGGCTGCGCAGCCAGGCATCCATCAGGCCTAGGAGCCCGCAGGCCAGCAGCACCAGGATGATGTTGACCTTGAACAACCACACCGCGGCAAAGGCGGCCAGCATCAGCAGCACGGGGGTGGCCTGCCGCTTCCTGAAGATGTTGCCGGCCATGGTCCACACCACGTCCACAATCACCGCGGCCACGCCCGCGCGCATGGCGTTCATCAGGGCCGCGATCCACTGGTTCTGCCGGAACGCCTGGTAAAAATAGCTGATGACGGACAGCACGATCAGCGGAGGCAGCGCGGTGCCCAGCACCGAGACCAGCGCGCCTTTCAACCCCAGCACGCGGTAGCCCAGCAAGATGGAGGTGTTGACCGCGATGGGCCCGGGGGCCGATTGGGCGATGGCAATCATGTCCAGCATCTCCTCCTGCTGCACCCAACCCAGATCCTCCGCGAAACGCTTGCGCATAAGGGGTACAATCACATAGCCGCCCCCAAAGGTAAAAGCGCTGATCTTGAAGACGGACAGGAACAGCGTCAGCAGCCGGGGTTGCTGGTTTTTCATCGTCTGGCCTCCTGGATTTCGCTGCCGCAATGCTATGCCCAAGCGCCCAAAAAGTCAAGGATTGCTTGACGGGGAAGGCGGCTGTGCTATACTGACCAGACGCTAGAAGACAAAGCTGGAGGAACCAAATGCATCAGTTTTATGCCGCCGTCATGGCGGGGGTGATGACCGGCCTGGGCGGCGCAGCCTTTCTGGCGGCGGACAACCGGGAAGTGGGCTCGCTGCTGTTCTCCATCGGGATGTTCGCCGCCCTGGTGTTGAACCTGCCGCTGTACATCGGCCGCTGCGCCGGGGCCATCTGCCACAAGCCAAGACAAATCAACCGCCTGCCCGGCCTGCTGCTGGGCAACTTGCTGGGCGCCGTGCTCTGCGGGCTGGTGTACGGGCTGGCCGTTGAGTCAGGCGCGCCGCAGCTGCAGGCCGCGCGGCTGGAGCAAACCTTCTTCTCCACCCTGGTGCGGGGCACCTTCGCCGGCATGATCATCTACGCCGGCGCGCAAAGCTGGCACAGCCTGCATTACTCCAGGGCCGTGGGCACGCTGCTGGCGGTCACCGCCTTTGTGGTGTCCCGCTTTGAAAACAGCATCGCCGACGCCTTCTACTTCAGCGCCGCCTTCAGCCAGACCGGCGTGTGGAACGCCGCGGTGCTGCCCTTCATGGCAGCCGCCATCCTGGGCAACACCATCGGCCCGGTGCTGCTGTGCCTGGCACAGCCAAGGAAGGACCAGCTGCCGGAGTCCGCCCAGGACGCACGCGCGGCCTGAGGCTAAAAGCCAGCTGACTGTCAGCCGCCCTGACATCAACGCAGCCGTCCTTGCGGGCGGCTGCGTGCTTGTCAGGGCGCGGGAAGAGGGCGTGCGCCTAGTCTTTGAAATGCAGGTTCAGCGTGATGTCCGCCACCTTGGAGACGGTTTCATGCACCGAGCAGTACTTGGCGGCCAGCTCCGCGCTGCGCTCAAAGCCCTTCTGGTCCTGCGCGCCGAAGATGGACAGGTCCATGGTGACCTCCTTGAGGGTGGTGGGCACCTCCTCGCGCTTGACACCGTGGATGGCAATCTCCGCGCGCTCATACACCAGGCGCTTCTTGTCGGCGATGCCCACAAAGGTGTGGTAGAAGCAGGCGCCCAGCGCGCCCAGCAGCAGGTCGTAGGGGGACAGGCGGGCATCCTTTTTCTCCCCGACGTCCGTCTGGGCACCCTGGGCAATCAGCCGGCCCCTGAAGTTGCGGTCAAAATGCAGTTTGACGCTGGTTTCGCTCATTTTTTCCCTTTCTATGCGGGCTTCACAGCCCAGGTCGCGAAGAAACAGGGCACGCGGTAGGCCATCAGCGGGCCGCTGCTGTTGGTGTCCTCATACACATCCCTGAGCGCAAAGCCGGCTTTCAGCTGGCCGCCAATCTGCACCTCAATGGGATGGGAAAACTGCAGGCTGTCGTTGTGCTGGCGCGCCTTTGCTTCCCATTCCGGGTCCGCCAGCGCGTCAAAGGGCAGCTTGTGGCGCACCTCCAGGCTGTCCTCATCAAAGAGGAAGTTGACGCCGTTGTCCAGCCCCGCCAGCAGCGACCCGCCGGGCCGCAGCACCCGGAAGCACTCCTCCCACAGCGGCTGCACCTCGCGGATGTAGCAATTGGAGACCGGGTGAAAAATCAGGTCAAAGGCCTGGTTGGCAAAGGGCAGGGGCTTGGACATGTCCCCTTTGATGACTTCAATCTCATAGCCTTCCCGCTTTGCCACCATGCGCTCGCTGGCCAGCTGGCTGTCCGCCAGGTCAAACACCGTGCACAGCGCCCCTTGCGCCGTGAACACCGGCATCTGCTGGGCACCGCCGCTGGCCAGGCCCAGCACGCGCAGGCCGCGCAGATCACCCAGCCAGGCCCGGGGAACCGGGATGTTGGGGGTG
Organism: Clostridiales bacterium; assembly: GCA_012728815.1. GTDB lineage: Bacteria > Bacillota > Clostridia > Christensenellales > Aristaeellaceae > UBA6115. Next base: position 12,185 of record JAAYEI010000007.1, on the reverse strand, counting down.
AGCAGCACCTGCCAGTCCCCCGCCAAGGCCCTGGCATAGCCCTCCGGGCTGATGGGGATGCCCCACTCCCAGCCGCCCTTCACCCATTCGTCCACCGCCTCGGCGTTGTAGTGCGTATATGGCTTGTCCACATCCAGCCCCTTTCCAACGTTCAGTGTACCCGGAAATCATCCTACCACGCAGCGCGCTCCCACAGGACCACCCGCCCCTGCCGCCGGGTCTGCACCAGGTCAATCAACCGCTGGTTGGCGCTGCCGCGGAAGTCCAGCTCCAGCGAGCGCTGTGACAGCACAAAGGGCCCGTCCACCAGCACGTCACAGGCCCGCAGCAGCTGCTGCACCGTCTCCCCCATGCCCAGCAAGGCTTCGTAGGGATAGCCGCTGTAGGCCCACACGTTCAACCCCCGCGCGCGCGCCGCCTCCGCCAGCGCCAGGCAGGCGGCCGGCTGCTCAAAGGGCTCGCCGCCGCTCAGGGTCAGCCCGTCCAGCAGCGGGTTCTCCGCCAGCTGGCTGATGATCTGCGCCGTGTCCATCGCTTGTCCGCCCGTCGGGTCGTGGGTGTCCGGGTTGTGGCAGCCGGGGCAGCGGTGGCTGCAGCCCTGCACAAACACCGCCAGGCGCAGCCCGGGGCCGTCCACAATGCTGTCCTGCACGATGCCGTTGACGCGGATGTCCATGGGGGTCCTTTCTGGTCAGGGCGGAGCGGGGAAACGCTGGGGGCATTCCTGCAAGAATGCCCCCGAATACCCCAAGGGCTTCGATCCCTGATGTGTGGAAGCCTGGTTGCGGCTTGCGCGAAAACGGAACCCAAAGGTTTCGCCTTATTCCGCCTCCAGCCCGTGCTTGACGCGCTGCCGTTCCTCGGCCTGCTTGGCGTTGTTGAAGCGGTCGGTGGTGCCCACCAGGTAGCCCGTGATGCGGCGGATGCGCTCAAACTTGTGCTCCTCCTCCGCGCGCCCGCACTGGGGGCAGCTGTCGCCGATAATGCCGTTGTAACCACAGACCGGGTCGCGGTCCACCGGGTGGTTGATGGAGCCGTAGCCCACGCCGGTGTCGTGCATGTGGCGCACGATTTTCTCAAAGGCGTCCAGGTTCTTGAGCGGGTCGCCATCCAGCTCCACATAGGTGATGTGCCCGGCGTTGGTCAGCGCGTGGTAGGGCGCCTCCAGGCTGATCTTCTTGAAGGCGTTGATGGGGTAGTGCACCGGGATGTGGAAGGAGTTGGTGTAGTAGTCCCGGTCGGTGATGCCCGGCAGCAGGCCGTACTTCTTGCGGTCAATGCGCACAAAACGGCCGGACAGGCCCTCGGCCGGGGTGGCGATGAGGGTGTAGTTCATCTGGTGCTCAGCCGACTTTTGGTCAAGGAAGGAGCGCATAAAGCCTACAATCTCCAGCCCCAGGTTCTGGCTCTCCTCGCTCTCGCCGTGGTGCTTGCCGCGCAGGGCCACCAGGGTTTCGGCCAGGCCGATGAAGCCCATGGTGAGGGTGCCGTGCTTCAGGACCTCGCGCACCTCGTCATCCCACTGCAGGTGCTCGCTGCCGCGCCAGACGTGCTGGCCCATCAGGAAGGGGAAGTTGTACACCTTCTTGCGCGCGATGATCTCAAAGCGTTCGTTGAGCTGCTCAAAGGCCAGCTGCATTTTGCGCTCCAGCTCATCAAAGAACCAGGGGATGTCGCCCTTGGCCTCAATGGCGATGCGGGGCAGGTTGATGGAGGTGAAGGACAGGTTGCCCCGCCGGGGCGCCACCTCGGCCCCCTCATCAAAGGCGTTGGCCATCACGCGGGTGCGGCAGCCCATGTAGCCCACCTCGGTCTCCGGCTGGCCGGGCTTGTAGTAGCGCAGGTTGTAGGGCGCGTCCAGGAAGGAGAAGTTGGGGAACAGGCGCTTGGCCGAGCAGCGGATGGCCAGGCGGAAGAGGTCGTAGTTGGGGTCGCCCGGGTTGTAGTTGACCCCCTCCTTCACCCGGAAGATCTGGATGGGGAAGATGGGCGTCTCGCCGCGGCCCAGGCCGGCCTCGGTGGCCAGCAGCAGCTGTTCCATCACCAGGCGGCCCTCCGGCGAGGTGTCCGTGCCGTAGTTGATGCTGGAAAAGGGCACCTGGGCGCCGGCGCGGGAGTTCATGGTGTTGAGGTTGTGCACCAGCGCCTCCATGGCCTGGTAGGTGGCCTTGACAATTTCCTTGTGGGAGAACCTGCGCGCGGATTTGAGCAGTTTGACCGCCTGTCCGCGGTCCATGTGCTCTTCCAGGCGGGAGAGCAGCGCCTGGTCAAAGGCGGGCTTCTCCTCCATTTCCGGGTGCAGGCCGGTGTGCTGGTGGATGTCCGCCAGCATCTGCCGGGTGAGCTCCTCGCTGTCCTCCACATCATGCTGCGCGTCCAGCAGCCTGGCGATGTTGTCGCGGAAGCGCTTGCGGTAGGTCTTGCGCACCCCGGGGGCCATGCCATAGTCAAAGTTGGAGATGCTCTGCCCGCCGTGCTGGTCGTTCTGGTTGGCCTGGATGGCGATGCAGCACAGCGCGGAATAGGAGGCAATGTCCATGGGCTCGCGCAGCACGCCGTGGCCGGTTGAAAAACCGTCCTTGAACAGGTCCAGCAGGTCAATCTGGCAGCAGGTGGTGGTGAGGGTGAGGAAATCCAGGTCGTGGATGTGGATGTCGCCGTTGCGGTGGGCCTGGGCATGTTTGGGGTTGAGCACATACATGTCATAGAACTGCTTGGCGCCCTCAGACCCAAACTTGAGCATGCTGCCCATGGCGCTGTCGCCGTTGATGTTGGCGTTCTCACGCTTGATGTCAGAGTCGATGGCGTCCGAAAAGGTGATGTCCTCATAGGTTTTCATCAGCCGGGTGTTCATCTCACGGACACGGCTGCGCTCGGCCCGGTAGAGGATGTAGGCCTTGGCGGTGAGCACAAAGCCCTTCTCAATCAGCACGCGCTCCACCACATCCTGCACCTGCTCCACCGTGGGGGTGGTGGGGATGGCCTCGCTGCTCTCCAGCTCCCGGGTGACCTGGGCGGCCAGCTCCCTGGCGGCCTCCCGCCCTTTCTGGCTGCCGCTGGCGGCCAGCGCGCGGGCAATGGCTTGCTCAATCTTTTCGGGCTCAAAGGGCACCTGACGCCCGTCGCGTTTCAAAATGGTCGATATCATCGCAAGCCTCCTGTATATCCAGTGAATTGATAACTTTTTTATGGCGGACAGGGTTTGATTATAGCCCCGGTGATTCCAGGCTGTCAAGGTTCAAACACCAAACATTGTGTACAAGATGTACTGCACCACAAGATGTTGCGGTGCCCCGGGCGGCCCCCTGCTGACCGGGGCTTGCAAAAAGCGCTGTCTTGACAAACATGCCATGGCTGTCTATACTGTGTTTACATCTGAAAAACTGGGTATAATTAATGCCCTCAAAAGGAGAATCCCTTGACCACACGCACGAAAACGAAAAAAAAGAACACCCTGTTTGCCAGGGTGATCAGCATTTTTCTGGCCTTGCTGATTGTGGGCGGCTCCCTGGCCGCGCTGGTGGAACTGTTCTGATTGATTGATTTGTCCACCCGGGCATGTCGATACAGATAAGAAAACATCGTAGGAGGAAACACGCATGGAACTCAAAGGCTCCAAGACCGAACAAAACCTGTGGACCGCGTATTCCGGCGAGAGCCAGGCCCGCAACAAGTATGACTATTTCGCTGCCGCCGCCCGCAAGGAAGGCTACGAGCAGATCGCCGGCATTTTCGCAGAGACCGCGCTCAATGAGAAGGAGCATGCCAAGATGTGGCTGAAGGCCCTGGGCGGCTACCGGAAGGGCGACACCGCCGGGGACACCCGCGAGAACCTGATTGCCGCGGCTGCGGGCGAGAACTATGAGTGGACCGAGATGTACAAGGGCTTTGCCGAGACCGCCCGCGAGGAAGGCTTCAAGGAAATCGCCCTGGACTTTGAGAACGTCGCCAAGGTGGAGAAGGAGCACGAGGCCCGCTACCTGACCCTGGTCAAGCGCCTGGAGGAGAACAAGGAGTGGGAGCTGGAGAGCGACACCCTGTGGCGCTGCCGCAACTGCGGCTTCGTGTATGAAGGCCGCCGTGCCCCCAAGCTGTGCCCGGCCTGCAAGCACCCGCAGAACTTCTTCGAGCGCGCCGCCACCAACTACTGATCATATCCGCTGCCTGAGGGCAGCAGCCAACACCCCGGGGCCTGGTGCCCCGGGGTGTTGTGGTTTGAAGGCAAGCTTGCCTGATGCCTGGAGGGCAGTCCGGCAGGCGCCTTGCTCAGGCTGCCAGGCTGCTTTGTTTTTTGCGGTTGACGTTGGTGCGCCAGGTGTGCATCACCAGGGCCACCGCGATGACGCCGTAGGAGATGAACACGCGGAAGTACTCGCCGATGGCCGGGTCGCCAAACAGGCGCACGCCGGCATCCTGGGAGACCACGAACAGCAGGTGGAAGAGCAGGCAGCCGATGATGGCCTGGGAGTTGGTGGCCCGGTCAATGGAGGCGCCGCCCACCAGGATGGCCGCGCCCGCGTACAGGCCCACCATCTCGTGGGCGGAATAGGTCTGCAGGGTGCCCAGGCTCTGCACAAAGATGAGCTGGCCCCAGCCGGCGAAGACGGTGGAGATCATGATGGCGATGACGCGCACGCGGTTGACGTTGATGCCCGAGGCATTGGCCACGGCGCGGTTCTGGCCCACCGCGCGGAAGCGCTGGCCCAGCTTGGTGCGCATGATGCTCACGTTGAACAGGCACAGCAGCCCCACCACCACAAAGATGGCGGCGGGCACGCGGATGGTGGACAGGATGCGGTGGATGGGGGGCAGGGCATAGAGCGCGCTGGCCACCGCCGCCATGCCAACAAGGCGGAACAGGCGCACGAGCGGCAGCTTCTTCAGGGCATACAGCAGCGCCGCCAGCAGCGCGATAGCGATGGATACCCCATAGACCGCCTGGGAGAAGGTGATCATCCACAGGTTGTCCAGCACCATGTACAGCCCGGTCTGCCCGGTGAGGTTGAGGGTGTTGGCCACACCGGTGGCGCCGATGATGGTGACCCGGTTGGACAGGGGGATGAGCTTCCCGAAGATGAACAGGAAGAGCAGCTGGTAGGCCCCATTGGCGAAATACCCCAGGATGAGCGAGCCAATGGTTTCCTGCCCCTTCATCTTGTTGAGCAGGCCGCCGATCAGGAAGCCAAAGAGGGCCCCCAGGGGCACGGTGATGCCGGCCGCCACCAGCAGGCCCAGCACGCCGGTCAGCTCCCAGTTGATGGCCAGCAGCAGGCCCACCTGGGCGGCCATGGCGCCAATGGTGATGGCGAAGTTGATGCCCATGCCGGCCACGATGGGGATGATGAGGGAGAGCACAATGAAGAGGTTGCGCGAGAGGCGCCCCATGAGCTGGGAGAAGATGTCCGTCAGCCCCCGGCCGGAGATCCACACGAAGGCCACGCTCATCACCAGGAAGACATAGGTGACGATGTAGTCCTTCATGTGGCGGGAGAGGGCCTCCCCCAGGTTTCTTTGCTTGTCAGCCACGGGACTCACCTCCAGATTGGGTCAGGGCATAGAGAATGATGCCGTTGGAGATCAGGATGCGCATGACCTCGCTCAAACCACCGGTGGAGATGGCGGCGTTGGCCACCTGCACCCCCAGGGACAGCACGCCCTGGAAGAGGAAGGTGCCCAGGATCACGTGGAAGACCTTGGCCTTGCTGATGCTGGCCCCGCCAATCAGGATGGCGCTGGCCGCCACAAAGCCCATCTGCCGCGGGCCCGCGTACAGGGCCATGAAGCCGAAGGACTGGGCGTACACGATGATGCCCACCGCCGCGATGACGGTGGAGATGGTGGTGCCCAGCAGGCGCATGCGGTCGACCTTGATGCCGCTGGCCTCGGTAAAGCGGGCGTTGGCCCCCGCGGCGATCATGGCGGTGCCCGACTTGCTGCGGGAGAACAGCCACATCAGCCAGCAGGCCAGCAGGAAGAAGAGCAGCAGGCCGGTGGGAACGCGCACCCCGAAGATGGTGAAGGCCCAGAGGTTGTCCAGCAGCTTGCCAAAGGAGCCGGACATGTTGTGCATCTGGCGCAGGCCGCGGCCCAGCGCCCAGGTGAGCTTGGCGTTGTAGAAGGGCAGCAGCATCCAGGCGATGCTCATGAGGGACACATAGGAAAAGCCCACATAGGTGGACACCGTCATCTCATTGCCCTTGAGGCGGTTGAGCAGCAGGCCGTACAGCCAGCCCACCGGAACGGACAGCAGGATGCCCCCGGCCACGGCGAAGAGGAAGGCGGCCCAGCCGGTCATGTTCATTTCCAGGGCGATGAGGGTGGACAGCAGGCCTGAGATGATGCCGATGGGCATGCCCATGTTCAGGCTGATGCCCGACTGGATGCCCGGCAGCATGGCCAGGGTGAGCACGCCGTACATGCCGGTGCGCCAGAGGACGTTGGAGATCAGCCCGGACACGCGGATGTTGTACAGCGCGGCCGCCACGCACAGCAGCAGGAAAAACACCGTGATGATGAGCCGGGGCACCCCCAGGCGCTTCACCAGGGGCTGATAGAAGTAGATGGTGATCACCAGGATGATCAGCCCGATGGCCAGCGCGATCCAGTTGCTGCTGTTGCGGGCGATGGTCATGCGGAAGCGCCCGGAGCCTTCCAGGATGTCCTCCCCGCTGGCCTGGGCATAGCGGTCATAGGCTTGCTCAAAGCTGTCCCCGGGGGTGAAGATGGTTTGTGTGATGGGGAGGTAGAGGTCCTCCCGCGCGCCCTCGGGCAAATCCGGCAGGGCCTGGTTGACCAGGTCAAACAGCTCCTCATAGGCCGGACGGATGGCCGCCTCGCGTTGCTGCAGCTCAGGGGAGGGCACAAAGCCGCTGTAGTCCACAGAGGCCTCGGTGACGGCTTCCTCCTCCATCGCGCCGCCCTCTGACAGCGCGCCTTCCACATCAGGCACATCCTGTGCCTGCGGGGCCTTGGCGGCCTGCTCCTCCTGCCAGGCAAGGGCGTAGGCCTCCCGCTCCTGCACATAGAGGGCGCCATAATCGCGCAGCAGGGTGTCGGTGTGGGCGATGCCCGGGGCGATGCCCTGGCGCTGGTCCTCAGTGAAGGCCAGCAGGCGCTGGGTGGCTTGCGCGCGGTACAGCGCCTCCTGCTCGGACACATAGGCGGCGCGCTGGTTGCGGCTGTACTTCTGCTCGTCCGCGTAGGCCCGCGCGGCCTTGCGCGTGTCCAGGGCGCCCTGGTCGATGATGCTGCCGGCCGCGGCGCCCAGCACGGCCTGGGCGCGCATGTCATCCATCAAGCCCCGCACCCTGTCGCTGCCCCGCACGACGAAGCCCGCCACACCCAGCACCAGGAGGACAAGGGCCAGGGCAGCCAGGATCAGGGACACCCAGAACTGGCTTTTGCTTTTGGTTTTCATGCCTGTGCCTCCTCACGCGCGCTCAGCCCGCTCATCGCCAGGCCAAAGTCCACGTCCGGGCTCCCGGGCAGCAGGATGTCCGCCACCTTGCCCTCGGTGATGATGGCGATGCGGTCACAGATGGAGCGCAGCTCGTTGAGCTCGGAGGACACCATCACGATGGTCAGCCCCTCCTCCCGGTTCAGCCGGGCAAGCGACTCCAGCACAATTTGCTTGGCGCCAATATCGATCCCCCGGGTGGGCTCGGACACAAACAGCAGTTTGGGGTCCAGCGCCAGCGCCCGGGCCACGCACACCTTCTGCTGGTTGCCGCCAGACAGCGTGCCCACGCTCTGCGCGGGGGAGGTGCAGCGGATGTCCAGGCGGCTGATCATCTCCTGGGCGAAGGCGCGGATGGCCTTGCGGTCCTGGAAGCGCATCCCGAGGGTGCTGCCCAGAAAATCCCCCTTGACCTGCATGGCGGTAAAGGCGATGTTGTCCTCAATGCTCTGGTCCATCAACAAGCCCACGCCGCGCCTGTCCTCGGACACAAAGGCCAGCCCGCGGCGCAGCGCCTGGGCGGCATTGTTCAGGGGCAGCGGCTCGCCAAAGAGGGTGGCCTGGCCAAAGGCGGGGTAGAGCCCCATGACGCCGTTGGGCAGGCCAATCTTGCCCTGCCCGGCCAGCCCGCCGATGCCCAGGATTTCCCCCTGGCACACCTCCAGGCTGATGCCCTTGACCTCCTCCCCCGGCATCTCCACATGGAAGTCGGTCAGCGACAAGGCCGGCGCGCCTTCACAGGCCGCGCGCGCCTGACGGCCGGCCAGCGCCCCGCTGCCCCGGCCAATCATCATGGCCGCCATGTCCGCCACGCTGGTCTGCCTGATGGGCTTCTCCCCCACCAGGCTGCCATCGCGCAGCACGGTCACGGTGTCCGCCGCCTGCATCACCTCGTCCAGGCGGTGGGTGATGAAGATGACGGCAATGTTCTGCCTGGCGATGCTGCGCATCACCTGGATGAGCTGCTCGGCCTCGCTCTCGGTGAGCACGGCGGTGGGTTCATCAAACACCAGCAGCCGCACGCCCTTTTTGTCAATCTCCCGGGCAATCTCTATGAACTGCATATAGCCCACCGGCAACCCAGCCACCTTAGCGTCCGGGTCCAGGCGCATGCCCACGCTGTCCAGCGCCGCCTGCGCGTCCTGGCGCATGGCCTTGGTGTCCAGGGTTTCCAGCTCGCCGCCCAGCAGGCGGGAAACCAGGTTGGGCCGGGTGATCTCGCGGTTGAGCTTGATGTTCTCCGTCACCGTGAAGCCGGGGATGAGCATGAACTCCTGGTGAACCATGCCGATGCCCAGCTCCATGGCCTTCATGGGGGAGCTGATGTGGGTGGGCTGGCCGTCCAGCAGCACCTCGCCCTCAAAGCCGCCGGTGCTGTGGATGACCGGCATGCCAAAGAGGAGGTTCATCAGCGTGGACTTGCCCGCGCCGTTCTCACCCAGCAGGGCGTGGATTTCCCCCGGGCGCACCCGCAGGGACACATCCCTGAGCACGGCATTGTTGCCGTAGCGCTTGGTGATGCCACGCATTTCCAGCACATATTGATCTGGCATACAGGCCTTCCTTTGTTGTGCAGAGAGGTCACAAGCGGAAGGCCTGCCGGCCAGCGGCAGGCCTTCCGGGATGTTTACAGAGCCACCTGTGGTTTACAGGTAATCGGCAAAGTCGATGTTGTCAAAGTAGATGAGCACATAATTCTCAATGACCTCGCCATCGGCGTTCTCAAAGGGGGTCAGGGTGGCCTTGGCGCCAGCGACCGTGGTGAGGGCGCCGGTCAGCTTCTCCAGGTCAGCCCGCTCGCCGCCATTCTCGATGTAGTCCTTGGCGTAGGCAAAGCCGCCGGAGATCATGCTCATGTTGACGGGCACGGCCCAGGTGGAGAAGTTGCCCAGGGCGTTGGATTTCTCCAGCACCTGCGCGGCCTTTTGAATGTAGGCGTCGATGTTGCCATAGTCTTCCGGCTCCACCGCCAGGCCCAGGGAGGCTGGGAAAGCGTGGAAGGGGCTGGGGCAGCAGGGCAGCGGGTAGAAGGCGCCCTTGCCTTCCTGCACTTCCTTGAGCACGGCTGCCTGCAGGGCTTCCTGCATGCCGCAGTTGGTGACGAAGAAGGCGACCTTCTTGCCGGCGAACTCCTCCATGACCTTGGGCACGTCTTCCAGGATGAAGTTCTGCGCGTTGGTCACGCCGCCCTCGCCCAGGGGATCGGGCGCGTCGCGTTCCACCACCTGGATGCCGACGTTCTCGGCCTCTTCCTTGATGACGTTCAGGCGGGCCACGATGGTCTCATAGCCCAGGTGACGGGCGAAGGAATAGTGCACCAGCACATCCACATCCCACTCCTCGGAGGTTTCCACGATCTGGAAGCCGCCGGTGATGGAATCCTCGCCCATGACCACGTCCGCGGCCCCGGCGATGTCCTTGGGGTCCTCAGCCGGGACGCCGGCGATGAGCAGGATGTCCGGGCGGGTTTCGCGGATCTGGGTGAAGGCGGCCACAGCGCCGGCCACGGCCTGGGTCATGATGATGGCCTTGACCTCAGGGTCAGACGCCATCTGCAGCAGCTTGCCGATGGTGGTCTCCACCTCCGCGTTGAAGTTGTCCGGGTAGGTGTCGGTGATGACGATGTCCGGGAAGTCCTGCGCCAGCTTCTCCGCCGCGCGGTACTCCTCCTCACCCTGGGTGGTGGTGCCGGTCATGATGCCGATCTTGTAGCCGGCTGTCTCAGCGGTTGCGGGCAGCATCATGCCCAGCAGCAGGGCGAGCGCCATCACCAGAGCCAACAGTTTTCTCATGGGAACCCTCCTTTTGATTTTCTCAGGCCACTGCCAAATGTGTAAGTATGCGCCTGAATTGTATAACCTATTTTGTACCCGCAAACGCCCCTGTTGTCAAGGGAAAAAATGGCCCCTCACAGCGCCTGAAGCTTGTTTTGCAAGGCCACACCTTATAAAATTAGATTTTTTGGTTCACAAAACCCCTGATTGTACCCATGATACACCCATCCGGCGCGGCGTAAACAGATGACTATGCAGAAAACAGCATAAATACAAGGCCGCGGGGCCGAAAGCGCCGCAAAAGTGCTGAAATCCCCGGCACCGCTTGAAGCGCGGGGCTCGCTGTGCTAAGATAAGCCATCATTTCCAGCGAAAGCGAGGCATTTCTACATGAGCAAAATGGGCAAGGAATTCAAAGAGTTCATCATGCGCGGCAACGTGGTTGACCTGGCCGTTGGTGTGGTCATCGGCGGCGCCTTTGGCAAGATTGTCTCCAGCCTGGTCAATGACATGATCATGCCGGTCGTCTCCCTGCTGACCGGCGGCACCAACATGAGCGGCCTGTTCGTGCAGCTGGCCCAGAAGGACGTCCCCTACGCCTCTGTGGAGGCGGCCAAGGAAGCCGGCGTGGCCACCCTGAACTATGGCCTGTTCATCCAGACCGTCATCGATTTCCTGATCATCGCCCTGGCCATCTTCCTGTTTGTGAAGGCCATCAATGCCTTCCGCCGCAAGGAAGAGCCGGCGCCCGCCCCCGCCGTCCGGCTGTGTGACCACTGCCGCCTGGAAGTGAAGGATGACGCCACCCGCTGCCCGCACTGCACCAGCGAGCTGAAGCCTGTCCAGCCTTAACACCAAGGGAGACCAATGAACGATTACCGCTGCTTCATCTGGGATTTTGACGGCACCCTCTACGATACCTACGGACGCATCGTGGACGCCGTCAAACTGGCGATGGACGACCTGGGGTTGTCCTATGAGGGGGCCGATGTGCTGGCCCTGACCAAGACCACCTTGCGGCATGCCAGCGAAGCCCTGGCCGGAGAGCGCTCGGAAGAATTGCTGCGGCGCTACTTTGCCTACGAAAGGGCAGCGGGCATGGACACCATGCAGCCCTTTCCAGGCTGCGTGGAGGCGCTGCGTGCGGTGGTTGGGAACGGGGGTTTCAACTACCTCTACACCCACCGTGACCAGACGGCGCTGGACGCCCTGCGCCGGGACGGGCTGGAGGGCTACTTCCGCGATTTCATCACCGATGAGGCCGATTTCCCCAGCAAGCCCGCGCCCGACGCCCTCAACTGGCTGATTGACCAGCACCGCCTGGAGCGCCGCGAGTGTGTCATCATCGGCGACCGGCGCATCGACGTCCAGGCCGGCAGGGCAGCCGGCATCGCGACCGCCCTGTTTGACCCGCAGGGTTTCTATGGCCCGGGGGAGGCGGACTTCCTGTTCAAGAAGCTGGAGGACATCCCCCTGATGCTCATGCAGGGAGAATAAGCAAAGACTGCCCGCACCCAGGAGGCTAAGGCCTCCTTTTTGTTGCCCGCGTCCATTGGCGGCACACCCTGGCCATCGCGCCTGCCGCATCAACCCAGACGCCCCGCGCAAGGAGGGTCCCTGCCGGCGGGTAAAAAGCCCGACCCGCCCCGGGCCTGTATACTTGATTCCCGTGCCCGCTGACCGTATACTGTTGGGGAGACAAGTCCCACAAATACAAGGAGGATTCTGCATGTTGAAAAAACTTCTGTCCCTGCTGATGTGCCTTGCGCTGCTGACCGGTGTCAGCGGCGTCTGGGCTGAAGGCGCGAGCGGCACCTTCACCGGCGAAGCCGAGGGCTTCAAGGCCGGTGAGATGGTCACGGTGACCGTCACCCTGGTGGACGGCGTGATCACGGAAGTGACCGCCCAGGCCCCGGAAGACACCCCTGAGATTGCCGGCCCCGCGCTGGAGGAGC
>JAAYEI010000040.1 GCA_012728815.1 Clostridiales bacterium | reverse complement strand
TTTCACTCCTGGTCAGGTGCAAGGGTTTTGCTTGTTTTTCAAGGTTTTCCTTGCACCAATTATACCAGAAAACCGCTGAGAAGTGTTGTGAATGCTGGGGTTTTTGCTTGTTCAGGGGACACTAAGTCTGCTCGATAAAATAGGTTTGCCGCGCTGCCTCGGCAATCGCGTTGCTCTTGTTGCACAGCAGTTCAATCTCCCACTACTTGACGATAACCTAGTCAATTGTGTGCTTCTTATGTGCATCATTTTCCCAGTTCGTTTTTTACTGATTATACTTCTACTAGCCCTGAAACTAGTACAAGCTATGGAGGAAGGTCAAGGCGGCACCCCGGTGGCAGAGAAGTTCCCGATGGCCAACTTCAACTGCAGCTTCACCAACATTGAAAAGTGGGAAGACCTCGCCGAGTTGTTCTACCTGCTGATGCTGGGAAGCGGTGTCGGCTTCAAGTCAACTATTGAGATGGCCAGGAACATGAAACCCATCCGCACCAATGTCAACCTCATCCTGTCCGAGTACAACCCCGTGCCGGTTGACTACAGGCTTGAGAACACCGACACCCGGTTCCTTGAGAACGGCTTCGCCAAGATTTATGTGGGAGACAGCAAGGAGGGTTGGCGCGATGCGCTGATGGCTTATTTTGGGCTGCTGACCAAGCCGGAGTACGAGCACATTCACACCATCAAGGTGTCCTTCAACTCCATCCGCCCCAAGGGTGAGCGGCTGAAGACCTTCGGTGGCACCGCCTCTGGCCCTGAGCCTCTGCGGGAGATGTTTGCCGGGTTTGACAACATCCTCAACAACCGGATTGACCCGACCCTTGCCCCCATTGAGGTGGATGAGAAGGGATACGGCCAAGTCCGCCCCATCCACATTCTGGACATGGGTAACTTCATCGGGGCCAACGTGGTTGCGGGTGGTGTGCGCAGGACGGCTGAGATTATGCTGTTTGAGGCCAGCGACTATGAAACCCTGTTTGCCAAGTACGGCATCAACGGCTTCTGGAGCGAGGAACACTTCCGGCAGCACGAAAAGGTCAAGGAGCAGCTGCTGGCGCTGAACATCCCCATCCCCGGATGGTTTGATGAGGTTGGCGAGCGGATGTACGACAGCAACGTCAACGGTGACAAGCCCTTCAACTGGGGCCGCAAGAACATCAACCACCGCAGGATGTCCAACAACTCCATCGTGTTCACGGAGAAGCCCATCCGTTCCTTCCTCCACCTTGTGTTCCAGATGATTCAACTGGACGGTGAGCCGGGCTTCATCAATATGGAGGAGATGAGCAAGCGGCGTGAGAACGCACAGGGAATCAACCCCTGCTTCCGGGGAGACATGCGGTTGCTTACAGTTGACGGGTACAAGCGGTTTGATGAATTGGATGGTCAAACTGTTGAGTTGATTAACCTCAACGGTGATATTTCTACCGGAAGGGTTTGGTGTAGCGGTGAAAAGGAAATCTATGAAATCAAGTTCATGAACCGGCCAAGCATTTTTGCCACAAAAGACCATGTGTTTGCAACAGTGGACGGATACGAACTTGAGGCGCGCGAACTGCGCCACCAAAGGTTGATGCCGTACCTGAAAGAGCAAAGAACCCACAATCCGGAACATGTCAAGCTGGGCTTTTTGCAGGGGGATGGAAACCTCACCCGGTTAGACAGTGATACCCACAAGGGATTGGAGGTCAACATTGGGTCGGATGATGAGGACATCTTCAACCTGTTTGGTGTAAACGGTGATGGTCGCAGTTTCTATATCAACGGTTACAACGATGAACTTAAGAAACTTGGGTTCAGCGCAACGCCCCTGCCTGAAAGGGTGCTGCCCTCTACCTACCCTGAGTGGGGACATGCCAAGAAGGCGGGATTCCTGTCTGGTCTTTATAGCGCCAATGGGTGTGTTGTCAAGAACGGTGGAAGGATTGCGTTCAAGTCCACCTGCAAGGAATTGGTTGAACAGGTCAAGGTGTCGCTTAAAGATGACTTCGATATTGAGTCCTACATCACCACCAATAAAGTCAAACAGGTGGCGTTTGACAACGGTGTTTATGAGTGCCGTGAAAGTTATGACCTTAACATCCAACAGTTTGATAGCCGGGTGAAGTTCTATGAGGAGATTGGTTTCTACCACCTCTACAAAACTGAGACCCTGATTCAAACGATATTGGAAACAGCCCCTATGGTGATTAGTGTAAAAAGCACAGGGACGTATGCGCCTGTGTATGACTTCACCGAACCCAAGACTCACTGGGGTGTTGTTGAGGGTGTTGTTGCCCATAACTGCGCCGAGATCCTGCTGGACAACAAACAGCAGTGCAACCTGACCACCGTCAACCTGGCGGCCTTTGCCAAGGGTGACACTTTTGATGTCCTCGGGGCCATCAAGGCACAGGAACTCTCCGCGCGGGCGGGTGTACGGATGGCGCTGGTAGACCTTGAACTTCCTGAGTGGGACGCCATTCACAAGCGCGACCGGCTGACCGGCTGCAGCCTGACCGGTGTGATGGATGCCATCGGGTCCAAGCCGATTGACAGGCAGAAGACCATCCTGCAGTACCTGTCAGAAGCGGCGAACAATGCGGCCTCCGACTATGCCGCCAAACTGAGGATTGCGCGCCCCCTGCTTGTGACTGCGCTGAAGCCGGAGGGGTCTCTTTCCCTGGTGGCCGGTGGGGTCTCCCCGGGTCTGCACGATGCCCACTCCAAGTACTTTATCCGGCGCATTCGCATCTCCTCTGATGACGCACTGGCCAAGGCTGCTGTGGTTCACGGCTGGCAGATTCACCCCGAGGTGGGCACGCCTGAGAACAAGATTGAGAATGCCAGGACCCTGGTGATTGACTTCCCCGTGAAGTCTGGTGCCACCAAGACCAAGGATGACATGACCGCCCTGGAGCAGTTTGAGAGATACCTGATGTTCCAGGAGCACTACACCAACCATAACTCCAGCAACACCATCACGGTCAAGCCGGAGGAGTGGGATGATCTTGAGGCTGCCATTGATGAGGCGTGGGACAGGTTTGTGGGGGTGTCCTTCCTCGCCTTTGACGGCGGCACCTACCAACTGGCCCCCTATGAAGCGATTGATGAGGAGCAGTACAACGAACTGGTGGCCAAGTCGATGCCGTTTGACCCGCGCATCCTGCAGTTCTATGAGAGCGTTGGCATCTCCGACCTCGATGAGAATGACCCGGACTGCGCCACCGGCGGGTGCCCCACAAGGTAAGTGAAGGGAGCGGGGATGGGCGGGGAAGCCTGTCCCCCTCCTCCCTCAAAGGTGGTGATATGATTTGGCAATTTCTGAATAGAAGTTAATCCGTGACATTGAGCGACTGATTGCGAGAAGCTGCGCCAACTGCGTGGACGGCATCTGTCTGCAGAAGGACGCGCCCTGTGTCTGGCGGGAGATGGACATCAACCCCGACACCGGCAAGCCCTATCCCTTCTCGGACAAGGGCATCACCTGCCACTGGCTGCGCAAGGCGGTGCTGCCGGGTGACCCTTAGCTGGAAGCGCGGTATCACGCCTATATGGACGCGGCGCGCGGCAAGGTCAACATAGAGGTGACCGCCGACACCTGTGAGCGGTGTGGTGTGCCCATCATCAAAACAAGCAACAGACAGAAATATTGCCTGGCCTGCGGCAAGGAAGAGAGAAGAAGGAAGCACGCGGCGAGGATGCGAAAAAGCCGCTCCTGACAGGGGGGTCAAACGTGCGCATTTAGAGCCAAAAAAAGTGAGTAATATCAAGGCTTCCCAGAGGCGATTTTTCAGGGGCAAGGTGTTTCCCTTCCTTCCTCAAATGTGCGCATTTAGAACCCCCTAAAACGCAAAAATTGCCCCGGTGGCAGGAACACATTTTTCACCTAAATCTGCTCTTGCTCCGGGGCTTCTTTTTTATCTGTTTTGACAGGGGTCGAACGTGCGCATTTAGAGCACAAAAACATGAGGTATATCAACGGGTTTGAGAGGTCATTTTTTAAGGGTAAGGTGTTTGGTCATCTATCCCAAATGTGCGCATTTAGAAACATGAAGAATATGGTATAATGAAAGGGTGATATGTATTGAATGATAATACTCACGAGCACCTTGAAAGTAGAACATACATGAACGGTGGTTCATCTTTTGAATCAGGTGTTGATGAGTTTGCAATGGCAAAGATTAGAAGACCATACCTGCTCAATGGCATACAGGTCTGGGTAACAGGTGAGTCAGAGCAGGAGGTCGCGGACAAATACGCTGACCTTAAATACGCAATGACCCAGACGCAACAGCAGCACTACTATCAACCCCCCGTGAAGAAACACAACTTCAAGCGGTTTGCACAGGACAACTGGCAGTACATCTCCCAGACGGTCTCTGAGGGAACAAACAGAGACTACAAGTACTACCTGGACAGGGACATCCTCCCCTTCTTTGGCAAGATGGACGTTGAGGACATCGACTGGCGCAGTATCCAAGCATTTTATGACAAACTGAAGCATTATTCATTCTCCACCGTGCACAAGCGCAAGGTCGTGCTGTCCCGCATCCTTCAGATTGCCCTGGGGGACGGCCTCATCTCCAATGACCCCACCAAGGACAAACGCTTGACGCACACAAAGAAGCGGGTCGGCAGACCAGTCCCGGACAACGACCTGTACAAGCAGTTCCTCAGCGACATCAACAGCCTTGAACACGCACATGAAAGACTGTACATGGCGCTGGTCGGCTATACCGGGCTTCGGCGCGGGGAGATACTGGCCCTCAGGTGGTCAGACATCTCGTTTGATAAGAACAACATCCGGGTCACACGAGCGGTCAACACGAGACGCACAAGCGAAGCATCACCCGGATTAATCAAAAAACCGAAAACAAGTTCGGGCATCAGGACAGTCCCAATGATCCCGGCCTTGAAACAAGTGCTTACCTCCAACAAGCACAAACACGACTACATCATCACAGACGCAAGAACCGAAGAACCCCTCCATACCGAGGCAAGGTTCAACACGATGTGGCGAAGCATCAGGCGACAGATTAACACAGGCCCCTACACCTCTCACTCCTTCAGGCACGCGGTGTGTTCCACGCTGCTGTCCAGCGGGGTTGACGTGAAGACCACGCAGTCCATCCTCGGCCACGCACAGGCCAGCACGACACTCGACATCTACGCCCACGCGATTCCTAAAAACATCGCCGAAGCCGGATTATTATTCAGTGGCAAATTAGCCATTTGACGATTCACTTGACGAGGCCCACAGCCCCCAACCCCTTATAACATAAGGAAAAAATAATGGCGTTTCTGGTTACCACTTGACGATTTTATTGACGAATACCCCTATACACGCAACTTTTTACTTGACACAAAGCGTTGAAAAGCCTATGATTTCAACGCATTCGCCGGTGTGACGGAATGGCAGACGTAGCGGACTCAAAATCCGTTGGTAGCGATACCGTGTCGGTTCAAGTCCGACCACCGGCACCAGTACGAGTGTCCTTATTGGATCTGAGTATCCTGCGGGGGCACTCTTTTTGTTTGGGTAACTTTCCTGTCCGGCACAGCTGACAAATGCTCCTTTTCGCGTGTAGATACTTATGTCTGGCGGTGGCAGCGCAACTGTTTCCGGAAGCTCCAGAGAACCGAAGCGGTTGTAGTGAATCACCAGCATATGTTGCCAGGTGCCATCCACCTTATTTGCGTGGCAGACCTCAATGTGGTTGATTAGTTCCATAAGCTGCTTGGGTGTCAACAGCACAGGAATGTGTCCGTGTTTGATGCTGGCATGATGATGCGTTATGATGATGTGCGAGTCATCCAAAGTGCTTCGGCGTCCTTGTGCCGATGAAGGACATGAAAGCTTGAGCTGCTCAAGCAAACGGTAATCCAATCAATGGCAACAAATGGAAGGGATCGCAACAACTTATGAAAAAGAAAAATAGGAAATGGCGCTCAGGTATATTGGTTCTCCTTGCCGGGCTTCTCATCCTCCTGGGCGTTGCTGTTGCTGATGCTGAAACGAAGGGGATGATGGATGTTGACGAAATGATTGCCAACGATGAGCCAAGACCAAGTGATGTGCCATCTTTTCATGCAACCGTTCCCTTTGAACCCATTGTTCTGAGTCCATATGAACTGATGAAGCAGGTAGAAACATGTAAAAGCAGTGATGAGATCATGGCGCTTTCAATCAGTCTTGGCCTTCCACTTTCCGCCAGTGATTGTGATTATATCTATCAATGCAGGAACAACCATGCCCTCACGCGATATCCTTTACCGGTAGGACAATGGAAGTTCAGCGAAGCCGTCACCTTAAGCTATACGTTTGCTGATGAAGAAGGCAGCAGTGATCATCTGACTTTTGTCTTTACTGGTGACGGCGAAACCTGCAGCCTCATTGATATCCTGCTTTTCATTGATCGTTTACAGGTGGTGACGGATGCAAACCATGAGACATTATGGCTCGTCGGCGAAGCAAGATCAGGTGAGAACAAGTCCATTCGCTGGTACAATCTGATGAGGAGGGAGTATGGCCTTTCTTATCTTGTGAAGGGTTTGATGGCCAATCGAGTCGATTATCATATCAAAGTACAATCCGTGTCCGATCCCATTATTGATGGAACCCTTCCTGCGGATGGCATGCTGGCAGTTCGCAAGCAAGTGAGCCTCAGGGATTTGACGAAGGCGGTTCCCACAGAAGACCCTGAAATCCCCCTTTATGCACAGGTTGATATCTATATGTACCAACCGGGGATGGATTTGGTGCTGCTCAGGTCAGAAAAATATGAAGGCATGGATCTTCAAACGGTTTCCAATATTACATACGAAGAGATGATGAACAAAGATGACCAGGTAAAGTAAGGTGCGCAAATCATGTGGACAGGGGCTGTTGTTAAGCACCCTCTAAGAGGCTGAAAGGCTGTCTAAATGGCAGTATTGGTCAATCCCCTACCGCCTCGCATGATGAGGTGCTGTTTTCACCTACGGTTGAAGGTTGTACAGAATTGGAGACAATCCTTATCGTAGCCCTTCTGGAAAAGCTGATTCGTCATCAAGCTGGCGCCTGCCGGTGTGCTGCCCCACAAATCATGGTGGCGTAGTTCACGGCGCCGCGGGCTACACGAAGCTCGCGACGCTTCTTTTCAAGAGACATCCCGTGCGTTCCGCCACTACGTCGATTTAAAAAAGCCCAGCCCATGACGGGCATAGCTTGCAATGAATCCTCTGGGATTTCAGCTGATTGAAAAATGCGCTCCTTGGAAGGAGAGCACAGTTACATATCCCCTGTGTTTCTTTGCAAAACCTATTCCCGACGCTTTGGATCAAACAAAGCGCTACATCAGCTTTAGCAGCAAGTCCACTGTTTCGTCCACCGTCATCCGGCTGTTGTCCACCCAGGTGCCCAGGCGCGGCGTGGTTTGATGGAAGTCCTCATAGAGATCGGCAATGGAGAAGGCGTGATACCCGGCCTTGCCACGGGCCGCTTCCCTTTCCTGGATGACCTGCAGGCCAGGGTCAAGAACAAAGGCCTTTGGCTGCCAGCCAGAAAGCTTGTCCAGCATGTCTGCCCAGTGCTGGCCATAGTAATTGTCCTGCAGGACAACATCAAAGCCGGCCTTCAGGTATTGGATGGCCACCATGGCGCTGAGGTGATAGCGCAGCTGCAACTGGTCCAGGGCCTCCTGGCTGGGGGCGGGGCCCATCTCGGCCCGGCCCGAAACGATCATCCGCCGGAAAAGATCCCCGCGCAGATGGACGGCCCTGGGCAGGCGCCTGGCCAGCGCCTCCGCCACCGTGGACTTGCCGCTGGCCATCAGGCCGGTGATGATAAACAGCATGGCGCGCTCCTTTCAGGAATCGGACAAGACAAGAATACCATGAATGCACAGGACTGTGCATGGTTTCAATACGCGGGGGCGCTTGGCGCGATAACATCCGGTGCCCGGCGCCAGGTATCTGATTTTGCAGTTGGCGAGATCATTGCTTTCATTCACAACCCCACAGGAAGGGCACATTGTTTTGTGAAGATCGCTGGGAGTTGTCATGACAAGATATGAGAACAACCTGGCCTTTGTTTTTCATGATTCGGCGGATACAGCTGACCTATCCCAACCTTGTGACAATCACCAGCCGTTTGATGATGGATGCTATTGCCAACCGATGAATGATGGTTCATTTTACCCCAACATACAAGCAGTTTGGCCTGGTGAAGTAGCCCCCTCCTTCCCGTCAGGTTTGCAGCATCAACATGAGGAAAGGCGCAGCGCCGCGTCAATTTCGTGGGCTTCGGGACCGTTTGACACACTCCCGCAAATTGGTTATATTGTTCCCATAAAACGCATTTGAGTGGCAAATGACTTGGGCGATGTCCTTGCTTGCGCGCGAGGAATGGCCAGCGTGAAACAAAGGCAGAAACCTCTTTGTTTAAGGCTGAATCCTCAGGTCCCCAACCATAACCCGCAGATGAAGCGGGGACCTTTGAGTCACGCGCGAAGATGACAGCCTCTTTTGCCCAACGGGAAGTAGGCATACACCCTGCCGGTGGAAGCACTCACCTTGCCTGGCATGGTGGCTGAACGGCCACTGGCCATCGGGTGGGTAATGCCACCCGCACAGACCCCAGAAAGGTTGCTGGCAGCTTGATCAAGTTGCCTGAGAAAGGACAATCCAAATAAAACTTGGGAGGGAAGGATGAAAAGGCTGGCGGTTATCCTGGCGCTTGTTTTGTTGGTATCAGCAGCCGGAATCGGCGTGCTCCTCGACCAAAACAACCAGGCAGACACCAAAATCAAAACACTTGAAGCCGAACTTGCTGACACACAGAAAATGCTGGAGACCACAAAGACGGAGGCCCTGCAGGCGCAGACCGAGGCCCAAGCGAAGGAAACCGCGCTGACCGCGCAGGTGGACCGCCTGACGGCCCAGCTGGAGACGACGAAGGCGGAAGCCCTGCAGGCACAGACAGATGCCCAGGCCAAGGAAGCCGCACTGACAGCGCAGGTAGAAAGCCTGACGGCGCAACTGGAGACCGCCCAGGCGGAGGCCCTGCAGGCGCAGGCGGAAGCCCAAGCAATGGAAGCTGGGCTGACCGCGCAGGTAGAAAGCCTGACGGCGCAGCTGGAGACCGCCCAGGCGGAGGCCTTGCAGGCACAGACAGATGCCCAGGCAATGGAAGCCACGCTGACCGCGCAGGTGAACAGCCTGACGGCCCAGCTGGCGGCTGTCCAGGCGGATGCCCTGCAGGCGCAGGCAGATGCCCAGGCCAAGGAAACCGCGTTGACCGCGCAGGTGGAAAGCCTGACAGCCCAGCTGGAGACTGTCCAGGCGGAGGCCCTGCAGGCACAGACAGATGCCCAGGCAAAGGAAACCGCACTGACAGCGCAGGTGAACAGCCTGACGGCGCAACTGGCGACCGCCCAGGCGCAAGCCCTGCAGGCACAGACCGAGGCCCAGGCCAAAGTGGACAGGCTGACCTGGCAGACAGCTGTCTATCAGGCATTGCTGGGGACCACCAGGTCTGATGCCTCACAGGCAGAGAAGAAAAGCAAGGCCAATGCAGACGCGTTGACCGCGCAGGTGGAAAGCCTGATGGCGCAACTGGAGACCGCCCAGGCAGAGACACTGCAGGCGCAGACCGAGGCCCAGGCAAAGGAAGCCGCACTGACCGCACAGGTGGACAGCCTGACGGCACAGCTGGAGACCGCCCAGGCGGAGGCCCTGCAGGCACAGACCGAAGCCCAGGCCAAGGAAACTGCGCTGACCGCGCAGGTGGAAAGCCTGACAGCCCAACTGGAGACCGCCCAGGCGGAGGCACAGCAGGCGCAGACCGAAGCCCAGGCAAAGGAAACTACACTGACCGCGCAGGTGGAAAGCCTGACGGCGCAACTGGAGACAACGAAGACGGAGGCCCTGCAGGCGCAGACCGAAGCCCAGGCCAAGGAAACTACGCTGACCGCCCAGGTGGAAAGCCTGACGGCGCAGCTGGAGACAACGAAGGCGGAGGCCCTGCAGGCGCAAACCGAGGCCCAGGCCAAGGAAACCGCGCTGACCGCCCAGGTGCAAAGCCTGACGGCCCAGCTGGAGACAACGAAGGCGGAGGCCCTGGAGGCGCAGACTAAAGCCCAGGCCAAGGAAACTACGCTGACCGTCCAGGTGGAAAGCCTGACGACCCAGCTGGAGGCCGCCCAGGCGGAAGCCCAGGCCAAGGCAGATGGGCTGAGTGCACAGGTCATGAGCCTCACAACGCAGCTGGAGAGCGCCCAGGCAGAGGCCCTGCAGGCGCAAACTGAAGCCCAGGCCAAAGTGGACCGGCTGACCTGGCAGACAGCCGTCTATCAGGCATTGCTGGGGACCGCCAAGTCTGAAGCCGCACAGGCAAAGAAGGATGGCAAGGCCAACGCGGATGCGTT
Organism: Clostridiales bacterium; assembly: GCA_012728815.1. Lineage (GTDB taxonomy): Bacteria > Bacillota > Clostridia > Christensenellales > Aristaeellaceae > UBA6115. The sequence continues at coordinate 29,542 of JAAYEI010000040.1, read as the reverse complement.
GACCGCCCAGGTGGAAAGCCTGACAGCCCAGCTGGAAACCACCAAGACGGAGGCGCTGCTGGCGCAGGCGGAAGCCCTGGCCCAGGCGGAGGAATCAGCATCGCAGCAAGCCCTGCTGGAGCAGAAAATCGCGGAATTGGACGCTGAACTCCATGAGATCACTGCCAAAGCCCTCAGCCTGCAAACCCTGCTTGATGATACCGAAATTGAAAACACCGCCGCCCGCACAGCGGCCCAGACCAGGATAGACGAGCTGACCGCGCAGGCCGCCAGCCTGTCCGGTGAGCTGGAAGATGTCCTGGCCCAATTCGCGAGCAGCACCACTGAAAAAGAGGCAATGATCGCCAGGCTGGAGGCCAGGCTGGCCGAAAGCGAGGCCACCAGGGACAAGCTGCAGCGCAAGGTGTTCAGCATGACAGCCCATGCTGTCTACTGGAACAACACGGCGTGCACCTTTGGCCTGCACCTGCGCGACCTCCGGCCGGACCTGACGGACAAATGGTACACCATCACCCCCATCGACCTGAGCGAGGATGGCACCCAGCGCTTTGAGCTGGTGGGCGGGAACATGTGGATCATTGGCCATGTCAGCGTGACGGTGGAGGGTGACAGCATGCTGATTGACCGCGAGATCATCTTGGATGGCAAAGGGCGCACCAAGCTGCTGTCCGAGTACCTCAACCTCTTCAAGGACCTGGACAGCATCACCCCCGAAGCCCTGGAGCATGATGGCCTGTACGGAAGGGGCTACCAGTTTGGTGAGCCCATCAGCATTGAAAAGGATCTGGGCGGGGACACCAAGGTAATCATGTTCGTGCGCGACGTGGCCTCCTTCAACCCCCGCGTAACCGACGACCACTTCCTGGCCCGCATGTGGCCCAACCTGCCCCACCGGGTTGCCCAGCGCAGCGCGATGCTTGAGATCATCAATGCCAGCAATGATTAGGCGGTTCCGGAACCCGCGCCCCTGACCAAAGCACGCCCTGCTGACGCGGGGCGTGTTTCATTACCACGTGCTGCCCAGGTAAAAGCGAAGACCTGCTGTCAAGGTTTGACCACAGCTGCCAACACAGGACAGAAAAGCGGCTTGTCAGGCCGCTCCTCTTTGGTTGGATGCCTTGGGCCATGACCATGAGGTGGCCATGCGCAAGCAGCATCCGGGCCGGTTCGCGGGATGCCCCTCCCAAACGCGGCCCGCAGCGGCGGCAGGCGCGGTGCCGGGGCTTTGGGCGCAAGGTCAGACAGTCCGCAAATTGTTGTCAGCTGACCCTGAGCGCGAACCGGCACGCATTCCAAAAGTCTCTGTGCGATGATGTGCCCGCAGACACATCTTTGACCCACAAAAAAAGCGGCCATGCTGACCGCTTGAAGCGCTGTCGCGCGCCTGGCTTCAGCCCAGCATCGCCAGGATGTTGGCCTTGGGCACAGCGCCGATGGTTTTGTTGGCCACCTCGCCGTTCTTGAAGACGTACAGGGAGGGGATGCTCATGATGCGGTACTTGCGCGCCAGGTCCTGCTGCTCGTCCACATTGACTTTGCCCACCTTGATTTCCGGGTGCTCGGAGGCGATTTCCTCCACAATGGGGCTGACCATGCGGCAGGGCCCGCACCAGGGCGCCCAGAAGTCAATCAGCACGGGCTTGTCTGACTGAAGGACCTGCTCCTCGAAGTTCTCTGCTGTGATTGTGATAACTGCCATGTTTGCCACTCCATCCTTAATAAAGTCAAGCCCGCAGGCTGATTCAAATATACCCTGAAGCCATGGGGCGTAAACCGGATTTCAGTTTGGCGGGGCAGATTGGGGCGCGGACCAGGCCTTGCCCCGGCCCGCCATCCCCGGGATGCCGGATTCGCCCCAAATTTACACAGACGCGCCTGGCGCCGGTGGACAAGCGCGGCAAACCGATATATACTATAGGCGAGGAATCCCCAATACATTCAAGGAGAAGCACCATGAAAAAACTGCTGGCCATCTTTCTGTCTGCCCTCATGCTTTTCTCTTTCACCTCCGGCCTTGCCGAGGCCATCGTGATTGACGAGCTCAGCGTCGTCTTTGTCCCCAGCGCGAGCGTTGAGGAAATGCTCAGCGCCTCCGAGCCCCTGAAGGCCATGCTGCAGGAAGAGCTGGCCAAGAGCGGCTATGACGTGAAGTCCGTCACCGTGGACGTCGGCACGGACTATGCCGTGGTCGGCGAAGGCATGATCTCAGGCACGGTTGACGTGGGCTTCCTGCCCGCGGGCACCTATGCCCTGTATTCCCCCGACGGCGTGCAGGTCATCCTGACCTCCACCCGCGCCGGCCACAACGTGGACTCCGATGACTTCCGCGACTGGAACATCGTGGTGGAGAACGACCCCTCCGTCGTGGCCAACGGCTACCGCTCCCTCATCTACGTGAACGCCTACACCGAGAAGGGCGCGGACCTGCTGGCCAAGGCCGAAGCCGGCACCCTGACCTGGGATGATGTCAACTCCGCCAAGTGGGCCCTGGGCAACCCTGGCTCCGGCGCTTCCTACACCTACCCCTCCATCTGGCTGAACAAGAGCTTCGGCGAGGGCGTCGGTGAGTCCAAGAAGACGGTGGAAAATCTGGCCAACGCCACCTTCGGCGGCGGCTACCCGGACAACCAGGAGACCGTGCTGCTGGGCCAGGCGGACATCTACGCCGGCTTCGCGGACACCCGCACCAACGACTACGCCCAGCCCGCCTTTGCCGCCGCCTACCCCGAGGAGGCCGCCCAGGGCAAGACCGTGTTTGACTGCCTGAAGGTCATCGGCGTGTCCGACCTGATCATGAACGACACCATCTCCGTCGGCACCGCCGACTACATCACCCCCGAGTTCATCGCCGCCCTGCAGCAGGCCTTCCTGAACATCATCCAGACGGATGAGGGCAAGGCCACGGTGAAGCCCTACAGCCACAGCGGCTATGTCATCGCCCAGGACAGCGACTTTGACGGCGCCCGCGCCGCCCTGAAGATTTTTGAATAAACCCGACAAGTAAATCATGCACGGAGGCTGTTGCATTGCGCGACAGCCTCCCTGCGCACAGGGCCCCGCTGGCATGCCAGGGGCGGAGTGAAGACATGATCAAGTTTGAGCAAGTGGACAAGGTATACAGCAATGGCGTCAAGGCCATGGACAAGGTGAGCCTGACCATTGAACAGGGCGAGTTTGTCGCCATCATCGGGCTGTCCGGTGCGGGCAAATCCACCCTGATCCGGACCATCAACAAGATGATTGACATCACCTCGGGCAAGCTGACCGTCAACGGCGTGGATGTCAGCAAGCTGCAGGGGGCCTCGCTGCGCAGGTTCCGCCGCAAGATCGGCATGGTCTTCCAGTCCTTCAACCTGGTCAGCCGCATCAGCGTCATCAAGAACGTGCTGTCCGCCCGTGTTGCGGACCTGTCCCTGTTCCGGGTGCTGTTTGGGCTGTACTCCAAGAAGGACAAGATCCTGGCGCTGGAATCCCTGGACAAGGTGGGCATCCTGGAGAAGGCCTACATCAGGGCGGACCAGCTCTCCGGCGGGCAGCAGCAGCGCGTGGCCCTGGCCCGCACGCTGACACAGACACCCGAAATCATCCTGGCGGATGAGCCGGTGGCGGCGCTTGACCCGGTCATGGCCGATGTGGTGATGGAGGACTTCAAGCGCATCAACCGCGACATGAACATCACCGTCATCATCAACATCCACCACGTGGACCTGGCCTTGCAGTATGCCGACCGCATCATCGGCATCCGGGCGGGGGCCATTGTCTATGACGGCCCCAGCGCGGATTTCAACAAGCACATCTTTGAGGAAATCTATGGCCGCAGCCTGACTGAGGACGATGTGATGAAGGAGAAGATCGATGTTTGAGGACCTTCTTCACATCTTTTTCCCGCGCTCCTACACCCTGGGCAACGGCAAGCAGGTCCGGGAGAAGTTCAACCCCTTCCCCTACCTGCTGATCCTGTTCATCGGCGTGGTGGTGGGCTTTTCGGTGTTCACCCGGGTGAACCTCGCCACCCTCATCAAGCGCGGCAACAATTTTTTTGACATCGTGCGCGCCATGATCCCCCCCAGCTGGGACTACTGGCCCACCATGGAAAAGGCCATGCTGGATACCATCAACATGTCCCTGCTGGGCTCGGTCTTTGGCTGCGCGGTCGCCCTGCCGGTCAGCTTCTACTTGTCCTCCAACTTCAAGCTGAACAAAATCTACCTGGTCACCCACCGCCTGGCGCTGAGCCTGCTGCGCACCCTGCCCATCCTGGTCATGGCCTTTTTCTTCCGCACCGTGCTGGGCATCGGCGCCCTGGCCGGCACCCTGGCCATCTCGGTGTTCTCCTACACCATCTGTGTCAAGATGATGTATGAGTACATCGAGACCCTGGACATGGGCGCCTACGAGGCGCTGGAATCCACCGGCGCCACGCGCCTGCGCTGCATCCTGGGCGCCATCTGGCCGCAGGTGAAGGGCTTCTTCCTGTCCACCTTCCTGTATTGCTTTGAAACCAACGTGAAAAGCGCGGCCATCCTGGGCTTTGTGGGCGCGGGGGGCATCGGCCTGAACATCTCCGGGCAGCTGACCCTGCGGCGCTACGGCAACCTGGGGCTGGTGCTCATCAGCATGACCCTCACCATCATGGTGCTGGAGGCGGTGACGCGCTTTGCCCGCAGAAAGCTGGTGACAGGATGAACCAGAGCTTGCTGGACCTGCAGTACAAACGCTACCCCAAGGCCTGGCCACAGTTCGCCTTCGGGTTTCTCGGCATCCTGCTGGTGGCCATCATCTGGAACATCACCGTGTCCTTTGGCGGGTTCACCGAGCGCGGCTGGGGCATGCTGGCGCTGGCCTTCCAGGGGCTGCTGCGCCCCTCCTGGGACGTCATCACCGACCTGGGCCCCACCGGCCTGCTGATGATGCTGGTGGAGACCTTCGCCATCGGCTTTCTGGGCACGGTCTTTGGCACAATCATCGCCATCCCGCTGGCCTTCATCTCCAGCCGCAACATCGCGCCGCGCTGGGTGAACGTCATCACCCTGGCGCTGATCACCATCATCCGCGCCTTCCCGTCCCTGATGTATGGCATCATGTTCGTCAAAACCGTGGGCACCGGCGCCTTTGCCGGCGTGCTCACCATGACCATCGGCTCTGTGGGCATGCTCAGCAAGATGCTGGTGGAATCCATTGAGGACATCAACCCCGGCATCATCGAGGCGCTGGACGCGGCCGGCTGCACCGGCTTTCAGAAAGTGCGCTACGGCATCATGCCGCAGCTGAGCTCCAGCATCATCTCAAACGTGCTCTACAGGCTGGACATCAACGTGAAAAACGCCTCGGTGCTGGGCCTGGTCAGCGCCGGCGGCATCGGCGCACAGCTGATTTTCGCCATCCAGTCCCGCCGCTGGGATGACATTGGCGCCATGGTCTGGGGCCTGGTGCTGCTGGTGCTGCTGATTGAGTACGCCTCCACCAGCATCCGCAACAGGCTGGCGGGCAAGGGCTGACAGCAAGGGAGAAACCCACCAAAACCAAACAGGCGCGCCGGCTATCGCTGGGGCGCCTGTTTGCGTGTGGATTGGTTTATCGGTCCCGCACCACCAGGTTGAGCAGCCGGCCGGGCACAAAGATGCACTTGAGCAGCTGCCTGTCCCCCACCAGGTCGCGCACCTCCCCGCGCTGTGCCAGCTCCTGGCCGTCCTGGGCCCTCAGGCCTGAGGGCACCATCATGCGCAGGCGCACCTTGCCATTGACCTGCACAGCGATCTCCACCTCATCCTCCACCAGGTAGGCCTCGTCATAGGCAGGCCAGGCCTGCCCGTGGATGTAGCCCGGGTAGCCCATCTGCTGCCAGACTTCCTCGCAGATGTGGGGCGCGGCCGGGGAGAGCAGCAGCAGCAGCGCGCGCAGGTCATCATGGCTGACCTGCCCCTGCTCGTAGAAGGCGTTCACCAGGCTCATCATCTGGGCGATGGCGGTGTTGAACTTCATGCGCTCATAGTCCTCGCCCACCCGCTTGATGGTTTGGTTCACCAGCACGCGCAGCGCGGGCGAGAAGCCGGGCTGGTCGCCCCTGACCATTTCCTGCAGGCGCCACACCCGTTCCATGAAGCGGCGGGTACCCCGGGCGCCGTTCATGCTCCAGGGGATGGCCTGGTCAAAGGCCCCCAGGAACATCTCATACACCCGGAAGGCGTCCGCGCCAATCTCGTCCACCAGGTCATCGGGGTTGATCACATTGCCGCGGGATTTGGACATCTTGTCCCCGTTTTCGCCCAGAATCATGCCGTGGCTGGTGCGCTTCTGGTAGGGCTCCGGCGCCTTGACCAGACCGATGTCATGCAGGAAGAAGTGCCAGAAGCGGCTGTAGAGCAGGTGCAGGGTGGTGTGCTCCATGCCGCCGTTGTACCAGTCCACCGGCATCCAGTAATCCAGCGCCTCCTGTGAGGCAAAGGCCTCATCGTTGTGGGGGTCGCAGTAGCGCAGGAAATACCAGCTGGAGCCCGCCCACTGGGGCATGGTGTCGGTCTCCCGCCTGGCGGGCTTGCCACAGGCCGGACAGGGCACGTTCACCCAGTCGGTGATGGCGGCCAGGGGGCTCTCGCCCGAATCGGTGGGCTGGTAGCTTTCCACCTCCGGCAGCAGCAGGGGCAGCTGGTCCTCACCAAGGGGCACCATGCCGCAGTCTTCGCAGTGCACGATGGGGATGGGCTCGCCCCAGTAGCGCTGGCGGGAGAAGACCCAGTCGCGCAGGCGGAAGTTGACCTTGCGCTGCGCGATGCCCTGGTCCACCAGCCAGTCGCTCATCACCTCAATGGCCTCCTGCGCGGGCAGGCCGTTGAGGAAGCCGGAGTTTACCATGCGGCCGGATGCCACGTCAGTGTAGGCGGCCTGGCTGACATCCCCGCCCGAGATGACCTCCACGATGGGCAGGTCAAAGGCGCGGGCGAACTCCCAGTCGCGCTGGTCGTGGCCGGGCACCGCCATGATGGCGCCGGTGCCGTAGCCCATGAGCACATAGTCGCTGACCCACAGGGGGATGGCTTGCCCGGTGGCCGGGTTGATGGCGCTCAGGCCCTCCACACGCAGGCCGGACTTGTCCCGGGCCAGCTCCGTGCGCTCAAAATCGCTCTTGAGGGCGGCCTGCTCGGCGTATTCCCGCAGCGCCTCCCGGTTGTGGATGGAACTGGCCAGGGTGTCCAGCAGGGGGTGTTCCGGGGAGAGCACCATGTAGGTGGCGCCGAACATGGTGTCCGGCCGGGTGGTATACACCCGCAGGGTTTCCTGGGTGCCCGCCACCTGAAAATCCACCTCGCAGCCCTCGGAGCGGCCAATCCAGTTGCGCTGCTGCGCCTTGACGCGGTCAATGAAGTCCACCGTGTCCAGGCCGTCCAGCAGCCGCTGGGCATAGCGGGTGATGGCCAGCATCCACTGGGTTTTGACCCGCCGGGTCACCTCATGCCCGCAGCGCTCGCACAGGCCGGCCACCACCTCTTCATTGGCCAGGCCAATCTTGCAGCTTGGGCACCAGTTGATGGGCATCTGGGCTTTGTATGCCAGGCCGTGCTCGTACAGCTTGAGGAAAATCCACTGGGTCCACTTGTAGTAGCTGGGGTCGGTGGTGTCCACCTCACGGGCATAGTCAAAGGAGAAACCCAGGCGCTTGAGCTGGGCGCGGAAATGGTTGATGTTGTCCCGGGTAACCTTGGCCGGGTGCACGTGGTTCGCGATGGCGTAGTTTTCCGTCGGCAGGCCAAAGGCATCCCAGCCGATGGGGTAGAGCACGTTGAAGCCTTCCATGCGCCGCTTGCGCGCGATGATGTCCAGGGCCGTGTTGCTGCGCGGGTGGCCCACGTGCAGCCCGGCCCCGGAGGGGTAGGGGAACTCAATCAGGCAGTAATACTTGGGCAGGCTGGTGTCCGCCCGGGCGGCGAAGGTCTGCCTGTCCTCCCAGAACTGCTGCCATTTGGGTTCAATGCGTTGGGGTTCATACGGCGCGATGGGCATACTGCGTCCTCCTTTGTATACCAGCAAAGTATAGGCACAAAGGAGGAAATTGTAAAGCGTGGGCCGGCGGCCGCGCCCTGCTATGCCAGGTCGTCCAGGAAAATGGGCTGGCTCCAGGCCTTGCGGCCCGTGGGCCCGATGACCTCCGCGCGCACATAGAGCAGCCCCGGGTCAAGGGGCCAGTCCAGGCTGGTGAAGCTGGCCTGTCCCGGCGGCGGGTAGTGGGTGGGCGCGTAGCCGTGGGCGGCCACCAGGCGCACCTCCTGGGCGGGGCTGAAGCGCATGACCAGCCGGCCATCCCGCACCCGCAGATCCTGGATGAGGGGGCCGCTGGAGGCATAGTACCGGCCGCTGTCCAGCGCGTCCATCAGGCTGGGGCCGTCCCCCTCTGGCGCGCTCACCATGGTGAAGCCGCCCCTGCCCTGGCGGGCCTGGTCGGCGTAGTCATGCACATCATCCGTGGCGATGGCCAGCACGCGCTTGCCCCGGCTCAGGCAGTAATCCCATTCGTAGCCGGACTCCGCTACGCTTTCGCTGGCCTGGCAGCCATGGTTCCAGATTTCCAGCGCCTGGCAGCCTTCAAGGGCCAGCAGGTCCTCTGGCAGCAGGCGTGACCAGCGCGGGTGGCAGAGGAACACAAAATGCCCCTGGCTTTTGTGGCGCGCGATCAGCTGGTTCCAGGCGCTGATGCCGGTGTCCGCCTGCCGGGGGATGGCCTGGCCATGGCCCCAGGGGGGCGGCTGGACAGACCGCAGGCGCTCGTCATAGACAAGCAGCAGGTGCAGGCTTTTGTGGCGCTGGTCGCCGATGCTGTGCAGGCCGCGGCCATGGGGCGCCAGGCTGACCTCGGATCCCGCCAGCAGCAGCATGTCCCCCGCCTCAGCCATAGGCTGGTCCCAGTACAGCTCGTGGTCGCTGACCATGATGAAATGGTAGCCGGCGTCACGGTAGTAGGCGATGGCCTCCCTGGGGGAGGCCCTGCCGTCTGAGCGCGTGGTGTGCAGGTGCAGGTTGCCCTTCCATTGGGGGAGCGCGCCATCGATGTAAATCCGGTCCTTCACTGCCGCGTTTTCTCCTGTTGCTGGATTTGAAGCTGCCTGGAGTGTACCCAAAGCGGGCGGCCCTGACCAAAAAAAGCTGGCCGCCCGCAACTTGACAGCCAAAAATGGCCTGCCTATACTTTGTGGCAAGCACATGAAAGGATACGCCCATGAGAAAAGTCGCCGCCCTGCTCCTGATGCTGCTGGCGCTGCCTGTGGTGTCCGCCTTTGCCGGGGAGGCGGCTGACCTGACCGGGCAGGTGGACATCAAGGCGGGCTCCCGCGCCTTCGCGCTGGAACGCCTGCTGGACCGGGACTACACCACCGCCTGGCGGGGTGAGGGCAGCGGCCGGGTCATCACCGTCACAAGCCGGCAGGCGATGCACGGGCTGTACATCTGCTTTTTGGAGGAACCCCGCGCCTGGACAGCGGAGTACAGGGTGGACGGCGCCTGGCAGGCCCTGCCCCGGCAAACCAGCCGCTACCAGCACCAGTACCTGGCCTTGCCGGGGGTGTTTGAGCTGCGCCTGAAGCCCACGGGTAACAACCGCGCCTGGTTCCAAATCAGCGAGCTGTATGTGTTTGGAGCGGGCGCGACGCCGGGCTTTGTGCAGCGCTGGCGGGAGCCGGCGGAGGAAAACGCCCTGCTGGTGCTGTTTGCCCACCCGGATGATGAGGCGCTGTTCTTTGGCGGCGCCATCCCGGTGTATGCCGGGCAGCGGGGGCTGAACGTGGTGGCTGTCTGCCTGAGCGCGCCCAGTACGGTCCGGCGCGCGGAGCTGCTCAACTCCCTGTGGGAGATGGGCATGGACGCCTACCCGGTGTTTGGCCCCTTTCAGGACAAGCACTCCCTGAAGCTCGCCACCGCCTACAAAAACGCCGGGGAGACCCGGGTGAAGCGCTTTGTGGCCGGGCTGTTTGAGCAATACCGCCCGATGGTGGTGCTGACACACGACCTGGAAGGCGAGTACGGCCATGGCCAGCACAAAATGTGCGCGGACAGCGCCCTGCACGCCTTTGACCAGGCGGCCAGGCGTGCAGACGCCTTCCAGGTGCGCAAGCTCTACCTGCACCTCTACCCCGAGAACCAGGTGGAGATGGACTGGGACCAGCCCCTGCCCCGCTTTGGGGGGCGCAGCGGCTTTGAGGTGGCGCAGGCGGCCTACCGCTGGCACCAGACCCAGCAGCACCTGGGCCAGTTTCAGGTGGAGCCGCGGGGCTCACGGCACTCCAGCTACCGCTTTGGCCTGGCGCGCAGCCTGGTAGGGCCGGACATCAAGGGGAATGACCTGATGGAGCACATCGACCTGGACGAATACACAGTGAACACGCTGGACTGACCAGCATGTCAGGGAGGAAGCGCTTATGAAGGTACTGGTCACAGGGGGCGCGGGCTACATCGGCTCCCACACCTGCCTGGAGCTGTTGCAGGCCGGGCATGAGGTAGTGGTGGTGGACAACCTGCGCAACGCGGACCGGCAGGCCCTCACCCGGGTGATGGAGCTGGCCGGGCGGGAGCTGGCCTTCTACCAGTTCGACCTGCGCGATGAGGAGCAACTGGCCCGGGTCTTTTACGCGCATCGCATGGACAGCGTCATCCACTTCGCCGGGCTCAAGGCGGTGGGCGAATCAGTCAGCATCCCGCTGGAATACTACGCCAACAACCTGGGCTGCACCCTGGCCCTGTGCCGGCAGATGGCGGCCCACGGCGTGCATGACGTCATCTTCTCCTCCTCCGCCACCGTGTATGAGCAGGGCAACCGGATGCCGCTCAGGGAGGAGGCCCGCCTGGGCTGCACCAACCCCTATGGCTGGACCAAGTTCATGGGCGAGCAGATCCTCAGGGACGCCGCGGCCGCGGACAGCAGGCTGTCCGTCGTGCTGCTGCGCTACTTCAACCCCATCGGCGCCCACCCCTCCGGCCGCATCGGCGAGGACCCGGCCGGCATCCCCAACAACCTGCTGCCCTACATCACCCAGACCGCCCTGGGGCGGCTTGAGCGCCTGACGGTGCACGGGGATGACTACGACACCCCGGACGGCACCGGCGTGCGCGACTACATCCATGTGGTGGACCTGGCACAGGGGCACCTGAAGGCGCTGGACTACGCGGCAGCCCACCGGGGGGCAGTGGCCATCAACCTGGGCACCGGGCAGGGCTACAGCGTGCTGGACATCCTCCATGCCTTTGAGAAGGTGAACCGGGTGAAGGTGCCCTACGTGGTCGGCCCCCGTCGCCCGGGTGACATCGCCACTGTGTACGCCGACCCGGGCCTGGCCAGGGAGCTGCTGGGCTGGCAGGCGCGGCTGGGCATAGAGGACATGTGCCGGGACGCCTGGCGCTGGCAGAAGAACAACCCGCAGGGGTACCGGGGCGCCTGACCCGCTGCTGATTGCCCATATACACCATGCACCGCCCGGCGCTGCCGGGCGGAGATATTTTTATGACGAGGTTTGAGGGGGGCAGGCCTGGCCGGGGCCAACAGGCCTCAGTATTCCGCGTGCCCCACCGTGCGCGGGAAGGGCAGCACGTCGCGGATGTTGCCCATGCCGGTCAAGTACATCACAAAGCGCTCAAAGCCCAGGCCGAAGCCGGCGTGCTTGACCGTGCCAAAGCGGCGCAGGTCCAGGTACCAGCCGTACTCCTCCTCCTGAAGGCCCATTTCCTGGATGCGGGCCAGCAGGCGGTCGTGCCGCTCCTCGCGCTGGGAGCCACCAATTAATTCGCCGATGCCGGGGACCAGCAGGTCCATCGCGGCCACGGTCTTGCCGTCCTCGTTCATGCGCATGTAGAAGGCCTTGATGTCCTTGGGGTAGTCGGTCACAAAGACCGGGCTGTTGAAATGCTGCTCGCTCAAGTAGCGCTCGTGCTCGGTCTGCAGGTCCATGCCCCAGGACACGGGGTACTCAAAGGCCTGGCCGGAGGCCTTGAGCAGGTCAATGGCCTGGGTGTAGCTGACCCGGGCAAACGCGCTGCCGGCCACATGGCGCAGGCGGTCCAGCAGCCCCCTGTCCACAAAGCGGTTGAGGAAGTCCAGCTCCTCCCCGGCCTGGTCCAGCACAGCCTGGATGACCGTCTTCACCATGTCCTCCGCCAGGGCCATGTTGTCGTCCAGGTCGGCGAAGGCGATCTCCGGCTCGATCATCCAGAACTCGGCCGCGTGGCGGGGGGTGTTGCTGTTTTCAGAGCGGAAGGTGGGCCCAAAGGTATACACCCGGCCCAGGGCCAGGGCGAAGGCCTCCGCCTGCAGCTGGCCGGACACGGTGAGGGAGGCGGGCTTGCCAAAGAAATCCCGGCTGTAATCCACCTGCCCCTGGGCGTCCCGGGGCAGGTTGTCCAGGTTGAGGGTGGTCACATGGAACATCTCCCCCGCGCCCTCGGCGTCGGAGGTGGTGATGATGGGGGTGTGGGTGTACACGAAGCCCCGGTCGGCAAAAAAGGCATGGACCGCCTGGGCAGCCAGGGACCGCACGCGGAACACCGCTGAAAAGGTGTTGGTGCGCGCGCGCAGGTGGGCCAGGGTGCGCAGGTATTCAAAGCTGTGACGCTTTTTCTGCAGGGGATAATCGGCCGCTGAGGCGCCCAGGATGGTGACCTGCTGCGCCTTGAGCTCAAAGGGCTGCTGCTTGCCCGGGGTGTGGACCAGGGTGCCCACCACCTCCAGCGCCGTGTAGAGGCTGGCCTTCACCACCTGCTCAAAGTTGGGCAGGCTGTCCTCGCACACCACCTGCAGGTTGCGGAAGGCGGTGCCGTCATTGAGCTCAATGAAGGCGAAGGCACGGCTGTCGCGCAGGGTGCGCACCCAGCCTTGCACGGTGACGGGGCTGCCGTCCTTGGGCGTGTGCAGAAAAAGCTGCTTGATGTCGTAGGTTTTCACAGGGATTCGCCCTCCTTGAGCACCTTGCCCAGCATGGCCGCGCCGATGATGCCCGCGCTGTTGCCCAGCACGGCCAGCTCCACGCGCCCAAAGGGCATGGTCTTGAACATCAGGTATTGGGGGATTTTTGCCCGCACCGCGTCCAGCAGGAAGGCACCAGCCTGGCTGATGCCCCCGCCCAGCACAATCATCTGCGGGTCGATGAAGGAAACGATGGTGTTGATGGCCAGCGCCAGGTACCTGGTGTAGCGCTCGAAGGCAGCCAGGGCGGCCGGGTCGCCCGCGCGGGCGCAGTCAATGACCAGCTTGCCGTCTATGCCCTCCGGGCTGCCGGCCAGCCGCAGCATCTGGCTGTCAGGCCGCTCCGCCAGCGCCTCCTTTGCCAGGCGGATCAGCGCAGTGGCCGAGCAGTAGCGCTCCAGGCAACCGTCCTTTCCGCAGGTACAGGGCACGCCGTCCAGCGCCAGGGTGAGGTGGCCCAGCTCGCTGGCCACGCCATGGGCACCGGTCCAGGGCTTGCCGTCAAAGATGATGCCCCCGCCCACCCCGGTGCCCAGGGTCAAAAACACGCTGGAGGAGGCCCCGCGGCTGACCCCGGCCATGCTCTCGGCAAGGCCGGCCAGGGTGGCGTCGTTGTCGATGAACACGGGCTTGTCAATGTAGCGCTGCAGCTCCTCCCGGAGGGGCACCTGCTCCCAGCCCAGGTTGGTGCAGAAGATGACCACGCCGCGGTCATTCTGGGCGATGCCGGGGATGCCCACCCCCAGGGCAGCCACCTCCTCCAGGCTGTGGCCGGACTGGTCCAGCGCAGACAGGGCGCAGGCGGCCATGTCCGCGATGACGGCCTGGTAGGGGCGTTCCGCCCGGGTTGGGGTGCTGTCGCGGGCCAGGATCCGGCCCGCGCTGTCCGTCACCCCGGCGGCGATGTGGGTGCCGCCCAGGTCGATGCCGATGTAGAACATTGCAGCACCTCCGCCTATTGGTTCATCAGGTCGCCCAGGCGGCGATCCAGCTCGCGCGCGGCGGAATAGCCCATGCGCTTGAGGCTGAGGTTGCGCGCGGCCACCTCAATGATGATGGCCAGGTTGCGCCCGGGCTTGACCGGCAGCACCAGGGTGGGCACCTGGACCTCCATGATGGTGGTGAACTTGTCGTCCAGGCCCAGGCGATCGTACTCCTTGGCCTCGTTCCACTGCTCCAAATGGATTTCCAGGTCAATGGACTTGCTCATCAGCACCGAGCCGATGCCGTACATCTGGCGGATGTCGATGATGCCGATGCCGCGGATCTCCATGAAGTGGCGGATGGTCTCCGGCGCCTCGCCCACCAGGCGGGTCTCGTTGACCCGGCAGATGTCCACCACGTCATCGGCCACCAGCTGGTGCCCGCGCTTGACCAGCTCCAGGGCCGCCTCGCTCTTGCCCACGCCCGAATCCCCGGTGAGCAGCACGCCCACGCCGTAGACATCCACCAGCACGGCGTGCATGGTCATGCGCGGGGCCAGCACGCGGTTGAGGTACATGATGGCCGACACGATGAACACCGTGGTGGACATGTCAGAGCCCAGCACCGGCAGGTTGCGCGCCCGGGCCAGCGCCAGCATGTCCGGAGTCAGGGTGTGCCCGCGGCAGAGGATGACGCAGGGGATGTCGTAGGAAAAGAAGCGCTTGATGGCGGCCAGCCTGTCCTTCTCCGGCAGGCCCATCAGGTAGCCCATCTCGGCGTTGCCGAAGATCTGGGGGCGCTCCATGGCAAAATGCTCATAATACCCGCTGAGCTGAAGCCCGGGGCGGTTGAACTCCGCCGCGTCAATGGCCAGCTCCTCCCGGGTGCTGGGGGAGAGCACCCTGAGGTTCAGGTTCCGGATCAGATCCGCCAGATTAACCAAGTGTCACCGCCTTTTGGCCCGTGGGCCCGCATCTGGCGAAGAGTATAGCGCAAGCGCAGGCCGGGTTCAAGGGAGGCCGCGCATCAGGCAGCGCCTGCGGTGTCCACCGGAAGGCCAGGCTTAAACCCCATCCGGGGCTGCATGAGGCAGGCAAAAGGGCTGCCGCGGTCGCGGCAGCCCCTTGAATCGTATGGGGAAGCGGGGGTTAATCCTCGTCTTCCTCGTCCTTCTTGGCGCTGTCCACAATCTTCTTGGACACGTCGCCGGGCACCTCTTCATAGCGCTCGAAACTCATCGTGAAGGAGCCGCGCGCCTGGGTCATGGAGCGCAGGTCGGTGGCGTACTTGAACATCTCCGCCTGGGGCACCTCGGCCACCACCTGCTGCAGGCCGTCCACCTGGTTCATGCCCATGATGCGGCCGCGGCGCTTGTTGATGTCGCCCATGATGTCGCCCATGTACTCATCGGGCACCAGCACCTCCACGTGCATGATGGGCTCCAGCAGCACGGGGCTGGCCTCCTGGCAGCCCTTGCGATAGGCGATGCGGGCAGCGGTCTTGAACGCCATTTCAGAAGAGTCCACCGCGTGGTAGGAGCCGTCATACAGCTTGGCGCGCAGGCCCACCATGGGGTAGCCCGCCAGCACACCCCGCACGATGTTCTCGCGCAGGCCCTTTTCCACCGAGGGGATGAAGTTGCGCGGCACCACGCCGCCCACCACCGCGTCCACAAACTCAAACTCAACGTTGGTGTCCCCGATGGGGGAGAACTCGATCCACACATCGCCAAACTGGCCATGGCCGCCGGACTGCTTCTTGTGGCGGCCCTGGGCGGAAACCGTCTTGCGGATGGTCTCCCGGTAGGGCACCTTGGGGTCCTCCAGGCTGGCCGTGGCGCCAAACTTGCTGGCCAGCTTGGAGCGCACCACGTCCAGGTGCAGCTCGCCTTGGCCGGACAGCAGGGTCTCGGTGGTCTCGGCGTTCTTGCTGGTCTGGATGGAGGGGTCCTCCTCCTGCAGGCGGGCCAGGCCGGTGAAGACCTTGTCCTCCTCGCCCTGCTTGGTGGCGAAGATAGCCTTGGAGATGCTGGGCAGGGGGAAGGTGATGGGCGGGAACTTGACCAGGTTGCCCGGGTCGCAGAGGGTGTCGCCCGTGGCGGTGAAGTTGAGCTTGCTCAGGGCGCCGATGTCCCCGGCGTTGAGCTGGGGCACGTTGGTCTGCTTCTTGCCGCGCATGACAAACAGCCCGCCAGCCTTCTCGGCCTTCTCCTGGTTGGCGTTGTACAGGGCGGTCGCCGGGGTGAGGGTGCCCGAGGTGACCTTGACCAGGGACAGCTTGCCCACAAAGGGGTCGGTCACGGTTTTGAATACATAGGCGGAGAAGGGCTCCGCGTTGTCGCAGCGGCGCTCCACCGGCTCATCGGTCTTGGGGTTGACCCCCTCCATCACCACCCCGGCGGGGGAGTTGAGGTAGTCCACCATCATGTCCATCAGCTTGGCCACGCCCACGCCGGTCAGCGCGGAGACCGCCACCACCGGCACAATCTTGCCAGCCTGCATGCCCTTGCGGAAGCCCACCAGGATCTCCTCATGGGTGAGCTCGCCTGCATCAAAGTACTTCTCCAGCAGCTCATCATCCGCCTCGGCCGCGGCCTCCGTGATCTCCTCGATATACTGGGCTACCTGGCCCTCCAGGTCCGCGGGCACCGGCACCTCCTTGAGCGCCTTGCCCGCCCCCTCAAAGGCCTTGTTCTCCAGCAGGTTGACCACGCCCTTGAAGCCGGACGCGCTGCCAATGGGCACAATCAGCGGCACCACGCTGGTGCCGTACTTGTCGCGCAGCAGGTGGAGCACCTTGTCATAATCGGCGTTCTCGCGATCCATCTGGTTGATGATGATCATGCGCGCGTTGCCCTGCTTCACGGCGGCGTCCCAGGCCTTTTCCGCACCCACGCTGATGCCCCCCACGGAGGACATCACGATGCCCACGGTGCGCACCACGCTCAGGGGCCCCACGGCCTCGCCCACGAAGTCAAAATAGCCCGGGATGTCCACCAGGTTCAGCTTGACATTCTTCCACTCCACCGGCGCCATGGCCGCGGAGATGGAAATGCCGCGCTTGGTCTCCTCCGGGTCAAAGTCGGTGGTGGTGTTGCCGTCCTCCACCTTGCCCTGGCGGTCAATGTTGCCCGCAGCAAAGAGCATGGCCTCCGCCAGGGTGGTCTTGCCCTCGCTGCCATGTCCCATCAAGGCGATGTTCCTCAGGTCCTTGGTCTGATATTCAGCCATCTGTCTTCCCCCCGTATTCAAATTGCGATCGCTCGCTGTTTTGTTACAACACCGGATATTCTACCATAAGGATGGGGTGGTGACAAGCAAGGGGGCGCGCGGCGCGCGGGCCGCGCTTGAAATCAGGCGCCGGGCTGATTATCATGGTGTCAATCAGCTTCTGCACACTGAAAAGGCCCGATGACATCAAGGAGGTGCGCATGGCAAACGCCTTCATGAACCAGGATTTTCTGCTGCGCGGGCCCACCGCCAGGCGGCTCTACCACCAGGTGGCGGCGAAGATGCCCATCATCGACTACCACTGCCACATTGAAGCCCGGGACATCTTTGAGGACCGGGTGTATCCGGACCTGGCCGCCCTGTGGCTGGGCGGGGACCACTACAAGTGGCGTGCCCTGCGCGCCTGCGGCGTACCGGAACGCTACATCACGGGAGACGCCAGCCCCTATGAAAAGTTTGAGCGCTGGGCGGCTGTCCTGCCCCGCCTGATTGGCAACCCGCTGTATCACTGGACCCACCTGGAGCTGCAGCGCTACTTTGACATCCATGAGCCGCTGGGGCCGGACAGCTGCGCCGGCATCTGGGAGAAGGCCGGTCAGCGGCTGCCAGCCCTGAGTGCGCGGCAGATCATCGTGCGCTCCCGGGTGCAGGTCATCTGCACCACGGATGACCCGGTGGATGACCTGGCTTGGCACCAGCGGCTCGCGCGGGACGGGTCAATGACCGTGCGCGTGCTGCCCACCTTCCGCCCGGACCGGGCGCTGAACATTGACAAGCCCGGCTTCCTGGACTACATCAGGCAGCTGGCGCAGGCCAGCGGCACGAGGATTGCTGACCTGGACAGCCTTGAGGGCGCGCTGGCCAGGCGACTGGATGCGTTCATGGCCCTGGGCTGCAGGCTCAGCGACCACGGGCTGGGCCGCCTGCCAGGCGCCATCAGCCAGGCGCCGGAGGCCGCGCTGCAAAAGGCGCTGGCTGGCCAGCCCCTCAGCCCGCAGGAAGCGGACAGCTACCGGGCGGAACTGCTGTGCCGCCTGGCCGGGCTGTACCGGGCGCGGGGCCTGGCCATGCAGTTGCATTACGGCGCGCTGCGGGATGTGAACCCCCAGGCCTTTGCTGCGCTGGGCCCGGACAGCGGGTTTGACGCCATCTGGGGCTGCGCGGACAGCGGACGGGACCTGGCGGCCCTGCTGGGCCTGATGCAGGCCCGGGGCGGGCTGCCCCGCACCATCGTCTACTCCCTCAACCCCAATGACAACGCGCAGATCACCACCGTGCTGGGCGGCTTCCAGGACGGGGAGACACCCGGCAAGATGCAGCACGGCAGCGCCTGGTGGTTCAACGACACCCGGCTGGGCATGGCGCAGCAGCTGCGCAACCTGGCGGACACCGGGGTGCTGGGCACCTTCATCGGCATGCTGACCGACTCGCGCAGCCTGCTGTCCTATACCCGGCATGAATACTTCCGCCGGGTGCTGTGCGACCTGTTGGGGGATTGGGTGGAGCGGGGCGAGTACCCCCAGGATGAACAGGCGCTGACACAATTGGTCAAAGATATCTGCTACAACAACGCGGTCAGCTACCTGAACCTGGCATAAGGAGCAGGCAATGGGCGAATACAAACAGGCCGGTTACAAGGTTTACAAGAACTCCGTCCAACAGGTTGAGGGGCATACCATTTGCATGGCGCAGACGGACAAAGGCGACCGCCTGCTGGTGCTGGGCGAAAGCCTGGGCTTTGAGGGAAATGCCTTTGAGTATGAAGGCAGGCCCTGCCTGCTGGCGGAACTGAGCCACCACAACGCCAAGCGGCTGCGGGCGGTGCTGCCCTTCACCGCGCCGCGGCCGGGGCTGAGTGGCACCTGTTCCATTGGCGTGGGCGACCGCCTGGGCCTGGCCACGCCCGGGCACCTGCGCGCCTTCCGGCGGCACCCCGGGGTCTTCCCGGTGCTGGCGCAACAGTCCATCAGGGAACTGAACCTGACCGGCCGCAGCTATGGGCAGGTGTTGGACTGCGCCAGCTGGGCGGTTTTCCGCGAGGGCTGGACGGAGGGCTGGGGCGCGGACGGCGACCACCTGAAAAAGCATGAGGAAATCCAGTACGCGCTGGACTGCGGCTTTTCGATGATTACGCTGGACTGCTCCGAGCACATCCGCAACCAGGCGGCGTACATGAACGAAGCGGAGCTGGAGACCGCCTACATCCCGGACACGGCATTGGAAAGCTTATACGCGGACAAAATTTTCACCCTGGAGGGCGGTATCAACCTGCGCTTTGACCGGGCGGAGCTGGCGCGCTGCCAGCTGGTTTACGGCGAGGCCATCAACTTCATGAAGGAAGTCCATGAGCGCTTCATCAGGGGGCGTACGGGGGACTTTGAGATTTCCATAGACGAGACCAGCACCCCCACCACCCCAACCCAACATTTCTTTGTGGCCAACGAGCTGACCCGGGCCGGCGTGCGCTTCCAGTCGATGGCGCCGCGCTTCTGCGGGGAATTTCAAAAGGGGATTGACTATATCGGGGACATTCAGCAGTTTGACGCCGAGATGAAGCAGCACGCCGCCATCGCGCAGCATTTCGGGTACAAGGTGAGCCTGCACTCGGGCTCGGACAAGTTTTCCGTCTTCCCCTCGGTGGGAAGGATCACCCACGGCGTGTTCCACCTGAAAACGGCGGGCACCAACTGGCTGGAGGCGGTGCGCCTGGCGGCCATGAAGGACCGGGCCCTCTACCGGCGCGTGCACGCCTTCGCGCTTTCCAGTTATGAGGCAGCCAGCGCCTACTACCACGTGAACGGCCGGCCAGAGCAACTGCCGGACATCACCCAAATGGCGGACAGTGACCTGCCCGCCCTGATGGACCGGGATGACGCGCGCCAGGTGCTGCACATCACCTACGGGCTCATCCTGACCGCCAAAAAAGAAGATGGCGGCAGTCTGCTGCGGGATGAGCTCTACCGCTTCTGGGAAAAGTACAAAGAGGACTACGCCCGTTTGTTGGACCGCCACATCGGCAGGCACCTGGATTTGCTGCTGGCGGGGAAGCAAATGGAATAAGGGATAAAATGATTGCGTTTAAAAACAATGGAAACCCCATGGCCAGGCAGTTGATGGCCGCGCCCGGGGTGCCGGCCACCCGGTAGCCCGCCAGCGCGGACAGGTTGATGCCGATGGCGCCGAGGTGGACTGGGCCACCGCGGCCCGCGCGGTTGCTCTGCCTGCTTCCGGCACACGCCGGGCGCCGCGTCCGCATCAAAAAAGCCGCCGTCCACTCCTGCTTTGGCCTGATGGAATGAATGCTTTGCTTACCCGGCGGCAACTACTGATATTCACTCAAAACGGGCTGCGCGGGCCAATGGCGGACCGGCGTTTGGGTCACCGTATCGTGCATCTTTCCGGATGAAAGAACCCCGCACTGAATGCGGGGTTCTGCTGGCGCGCCTTAAGAGATTCGAACTCCTGACCTCATGATTCGTAGTCATGCACTCTATCCAGCTGAGCTAAAGGCGCAGGCGCTGTTTGACAGCTTGATGAGTATAGCAAGGTCTGTCAAAAAGCGCAAGTGCGATTTTTCGGGGACCTGGCGCGAGGGATGTTCAGCAAGCGAGGGTGACACGTTGGGGCGGGTAGTGCCGGGGACTGTGTGCTGGCGGTTTTCCCTGAAACGGCTTTCCGCCTCACATGGCCGCTGGCCGCGCGGGTGGGCGCGGCCAGGCGGAAAAGGCCGGGCTTGTCTCAGGGCGCGGGCGCGGTGTCCGGCGGGGTGACCAGCCGCACCATCAGCGCGGTGATGGCGCTTTGCAGGCTGGTCTGCAGCTGCTGGGACAGCGCGCGCAGCTGGTCAGGGCCCAGGTTGTCCACCCGGGTGGCGCCGGTGGGGTCCACCGCCTCCATGGCCCAGGGCGGCGCGGTGTTGCCGGTGATGTCAGCGGTAATCAGGGCCTGGCTGCCCTCGTCCTGCCAGGTGAGGGTGCCGGTGAAGTAGGTGGCCGAGCGCGAGTTGAGGCGGCTGGACAGCTGCACCTGGGCCTTGATGAGCTGGGCCGCGCGGGTGACATCGTCCTGGGGCACCAGGCGCAGGGTGAACTCAAAGGCGCGGGTGCTGGACTGGCCCGTG
Organism: Clostridiales bacterium; assembly: GCA_012728815.1. Lineage (GTDB taxonomy): Bacteria > Bacillota > Clostridia > Christensenellales > Aristaeellaceae > UBA6115. Next base: position 8,331 of record JAAYEI010000040.1, on the reverse strand, counting down.
CTGTCCACCAGCTCGGGGCCAGGCGCGAAGAGCAGGTTGAAGCCATAGACGCTGGCCGTGGCCTGCTGGCCGGCGTCCACAGTGAAGTCGGTGGCATCGGGCTCGGGCGTGTGGGTGAGGGTGCCGGCAAAGGACAGCTCCCCGCTGTCATCGGAGGTGCCGCCCTCGTATGCCAGGGTGGTCAGCGCGCCCTGGGTGTTGCCCGCCTGCTTGGGGGCGTGCTCCAGGATGAGCGCGGTCTGGCCGCCTTCCTCATCGGCGGTAAAGGTGTACAGCGCCCGCAGCAGCCCCTTGGCGCCGCCCAGGGGCAGGGTCAGGCTGTTTTCTATCACCTGGCCGGTCTCATCCAGCAGGCGGGTGCTTTCCAGGTTGCCTGAAAGCTGCAGCTGGTCCAGCGCCTGGAAAAAGCTGTTCATCATCCCCGGCTGCAGCCAGGCGGCCTCCTGGCGGGCGTCCAGCTCCTGGGCGAGCAGGGCCAGCAGCTCCTGGTCGTTGTAGGCGTCCAGCAGCAGCTGCTTGATCTGGGCCTTGAGCTGCAGCGGCGGCACGGACACCGTGACCCTGGTCTGGGGGCGGTTGGCCGCGTCGCGCAGCGCCTCGGTGGTGGTGTAGCCCTGCAGCCAGACGGTCAGCTTGACCAGGTAGGTGTCCAGCTTGCCGGCCACCTGGCCCTGCCAGGTGGACTCGGCCGTGTTCAGTTTGAACAGCAGGCCTTCAATGCCCGGCCAGGTGGGGTCCTTGCCTGACAGCAGCGCCATGAGCACGCCGCCATCGCGCTGGTCCACCAGGCGCAGGGCGCCCAGCAGGCTGGAGGTGAGCTGCTCATACTGGTTGTCCTTGAGCAGGTGAAGGTCGGCCAGCGGCAGCCCGCCCCGGGTGAGGCCCAGCTCCAGCTCCTCCTGGCCCTTGAGGGTGCCCACGCCGCTCAGGTAGCGCAGGCTGAGCTGAGCGCCGGGCAGCAGGGCGTTGAGCATGGCGTTGGTGGCCGGGTCCAGCACGCTGAAGGCGCCGCCGGTTTTTTGCGTGCTCAGCGTGGCGCGCAGGCCGGAGCCATCCTTGACCTGCTTGTAGAGCTTTTCATCCAGCGTGTAGTCCGTGGCCGCCGCAGTCAGGCCGGTCAGCAGCAGCAGGGCACACAGCAGCAGGGCGGTGATTCGTTTCATGGGTGTTCCTCCTTGGGCGGGTTGATGCCGTTCTCCGGCATGACGGTGAACGGGCCGTCCGTGTCCGCCAGGGGCGCGACCCCCGACAGCTCCAGGGCACGGCGCTCACGGCCGATATCGTGCAAAACCAGGTAGCGGACCTCATCTGGCAGGGCCAGCAGGAAGCCCTTGAGGGCAGGCAGCAGCGCGGTCTGTACCCGCGCGCGTTCAAGCGCGACCAGGCTCTCCTCCGCCTGGTGCAGGGCAATTTCCGACATGGCCGCAAGGGGGGTCAGGGGCTCATGCGGCTGGCCTTGCAGGCTGAGGGTGAGCGCGCGGGCCAGGCGGCCATCCACCTGCTGGCTGATGTCCAGGGTGCCACTGAGCGCCCCCTCCTTTAGATACAACTCCGGCTTGAGGGTGAAATCGCGTTTGCTGCGCGTTCCGGCAAGCGTGCGCTGGGAATGGGCAGTCAGGCTGCCATGCAGGCGCTCGCCCCCCTCCTGCGCCACGCTTTTGAGGTCCAGGGTGCCAGACGCGCTGTGCCGGTCCTTGCCAGCCACCTCCCTGAAGCGCCAGTCGGCCTTGAGGCGGTTGTCCTGGCGGGCCAGGGAGAGTTGCAGCTCAAAGGTGTCATTGCCCCGGGCGGCGGGCAGCTTGAGGCTGAGGTAGCCCCCGGTGGCCGACCAGCCGCCAAAGAGGGTGAGGCGGTGCCGGCGGCCCAGCAGGCTGATGTTGCCGGTGAGCTGCAGGCCCAGGTCCTCCCCCGCCTGGTCCAGCACCCGCTTGAGGGTGAGGGCGCCGTCCGGGCTAAGGGTGCTGAGGGCCTCCCCAATCCACGCCGCCCGGGCGGGCAGCAGGGCCTGCAGCAGCGCCTCCAGCCGGGGCAGCAGGCGGGGCGCGTGAGCTGCCCAGTAGGCCTGCGCCTCCTCCGCCTTGAGGGCATACACCAGCTGGCTGGCACCCCGGCCGGCGTTTTTGATGGAAAGCGCCGTCTTGACCGGCTTTTCATAGGGCAGCAGGCCGGGCAGCGCCTCCCGCGCCAGGGCCTGGGCAGCCTGGGCCGCCTGGTGCGGGTCCATCAGCCAGGGGCCCAATCCCAGCAGGGTGTGCCCGGGCGGGCTGTCCACTGGCCCCACATAGCTGACCGGGGGCATCCAGGGGGTGGCAAGCGCCAGCCAGGCCTGGTCATCCAGCCCGCGGGTCTGAAGGGTGAGCAGCTGCTGGTCCTCCTGCCACAGCGCGGCCTGGCTGAAGGCGTCCTCCTGCTGAATGACCAGGTCCAGCCGGGCCTTCTTCAGCCAGCCCTGCAGGGCGGACAGGCTGCGCGGGTCCAGGTCCGGCCAGGTATCCAGGGTGGCGCTGAGGCTGAGCTGGTAGGCGCCGCCTGCCAGGTGGCTGCCCAGGGCGTCCAGCCCCGGGGAGAAACCCGCCAGCGCCGGCGCGCACAACAGCAGCAGCGCCAGCACCAGGGCCAGGGCCATCAGCGCGCGCAACCGCATCCCAGCCCCTCCTTTCCGGCCTTCATCCATTCAACGCGGCTGGCCATGCCATTCATGCATGGCCCTCCCCCTGCCCATGCAGCGCGCTGTGCAGCGCCTGGGCAGCCTGGCGTGTCATGCCGGGCACAGCGGCCAGCGCCGCCACGTCCGCCTGGGCGATGCCCTTCATGGAGCGAAAGGCGCCCAGCAACGCGCGGCGGCGCGCGGGGCCAATGCCGGGCACCTCCTCCAGGCGCGAGCGAAGGCTGGCCTGGCCCCGCAGCTTGCGGTGGCGGGTGATGCCAAAGCGGTGCGCCTCGTCCCGGATACGCTGGATGAGGTGCAGGGTGGGCGAATGCCGGTCAAGCAGCAGGGGCTCGTCCCGGTCGGGCAGGTAGACCTCCTCCAGGCGCTCGGCCAGGGAGAAAATGGGCACGTCCAGGCCCAGGCTGTTCCGCGCCATCAGCGCGTAGGCCAATTGCTGGGGGCCGCCGTCCACCAGGATGAGGTCCGGCAGCGGCCAGGGCTTGTCCGGCAGCAGGGCGCGCTTGAAGCGGCGGGTGAGGGCCTCGTTGAGGCTGGCGAAATCGTCCGGGCCTTCCACCGTTTTGATGTTGAAATGGCGGTATTCCTTGCGCTGGGGCAGGCCATCCACGAACACCACCATGCTGGCGACGGACTGGCTGCCCTGGGTGTTGGACACGTCAAAGCCCTCAATGCGCCGGGGCACGGCAGACAGGCCCAGGGCCTGGGCCAGCTCCTGGCTGGCGCCCAGGGTGCGCTCCTGCACCACCTGCTCGCGGGCGTTGCGCTTGTTGAGGGCGTCTTTAGCGTTTTGCAGGGCGTTGTCCACCAGCTTTTTCTTGTCCCCGCGCTTGGGCAGGGTCAGGGTGACCGCGCCCCGGCGCTTGCCGCGCAGCCATGCCTCCATCGTCTGGGGGTCGGAAACCGCCTGCGCAATCACCTCGCGCGCGGGCAGGCGGTCCTCATAGAACTGGGTGACAAAGCCGTCCAGCACCTCCTGCACCGGCTCGCTGCCCTCCCGGGGCAGGGCAAAGGAGCGCGCCTCCAGCATCTTGCCCCCGCGGATGAACAGCACCTGGGCCATGGCGTCCAGCCCGTCCTGGGCCACGGCAATCACGTCCTGGTCCACCCGGGAGGTCTGCAGCGCGTTTTGCTGCTCCATGAGGCCCAGGATGTCTTTGATGCTGTCGCGCAGCTGGGCGGCCCGCTCAAACTGCATTTTGGCCGCGGCCTCCCGCATCTGGGTTTCCAGGCGCTCCACCACCGGCTTGTAGCGGCCCTTCAAAAAGGCGATGACCTCGTCCACCAGCACCTGGTACTCCGCCTCGCTCACCAGCCCCGCGCAGGGGCCCAGGCACTGGCCCATCTCATAGTTCAGGCAGGGGCGCAGGTTCTTTTGCCCCGGCAGGGGCAGCCTGCAGGTGCGCAGCGGAAAGGTGTTGCGCAGCACGCCGGTCAACTGGCGGATGGCACCGGTGCCGTAGTAGGGCCCAAAGTAGCGCGCGCCGTCGTTCTCCACGCGGCGGGCCACCGTCAGCCGCGGGAAGGGCTCGTTGACGCTGATGCGGATGTAGGGGTAGTGCTTGTCATCCATCAGCTTGATGTTGTAGTAGGGCCGGTGCAGCTTGATCAGGTTGCTCTCCAGCACCAGCGCCTCCAGGTTGGTGGCGGCCAGGATGATGTCAAAATCGTCAACCCGGTCCACCAGGGCCTGCACCTTGGCCGAATGGGGCTGGTTGGTAAAATAGCCCCGCACCCGGTTGCTGAGGTTGACCGCCTTGCCCACATACAAAATCTCACCCTGCCCCTTCATCAGGTAGCAGCCGGGGCTGTCCGGCAGCAGGGCGATTTTGCGCCTGAGGGTGTCATTCATGGGGCTCAGCCTTCCTGCCCCTCCCCGCCCTGCCAGCGCGCGCGGATGACCGGGATGAGGCGCTGGGCCAGCTCCTCCTCCACGGGCTCAAAATCCTCAATCTCCTCGCCTTCCTCGTCCCGGGATACGGCCACCCGCATCACGTAGAGGGTCTCCCGCTCCTCAGGGGGGGCCGGCTGGGCCTTCTCCTGGTACTCCTTGAGCAGCACATACTCATCGCCGTTGTAAAAAAAATACTTCTCCACCGTCAGCAGCAGGCGGTTGCCATCCTCGTCGGTGCCTTCCACAATGTCCAGGCGCTCTTCCTCTGACATGGTTCCCTCCCCCTTTCCTCGCCCTGATTATACCGCCAGACCAAAGCAGGCACAAGCAAGGCGCCCCGGCCTGCCTCCTGATGGGAATCTACCCGGGCACCGGCCGCATGGACGGCCAGCCAGGCAGGGGCCCAGGCGGTTGCCCGGCAGGTGCAATGCTTGGGCGCTCATACCAAGCTGCGAATGCCAGCCAAAACGCCAGGCCCTGTACAGGAACCTGGCATTTGTATTTGCGCTTCAGCCAGCTTATCTGCGGCCATCTGGAGGCAGCCGCTTCCTGGCAGGTGGATCAAAACCCGGGAAACCGCCTATTTCCCCTCCGGCCTCACGGTGATCACCCAGTTCATGTCCTGCACCCAGTTGCTGTCCGGCCCTTCCCGCAGGTGCTTTCCTGACCGGGTGATTTCCCAGTACTGGATGCTCATCTTGATCTGGTATTCCGGCATTTCCGGCACCATGGGCACCTGGAAATGGTAGCTTAGGCTGCCGTCCCCGTGGCTGCTGTAGTCATACATGATTTCCCACCCCTCCTGGAGCTCGCCGTCGATCAGTACCCCGTGGGGCCGGGCGGTGGCGATCAGGAGGGCCGCGTCTGTTTCCAGGGCCTTCTGCAGGAAGGTGGGGGTGCCGGGGGGTGCGGTTTCCCCCTTGTGGCTGTTGTAACCGATATACTCGCTCAGCAGGGTGTCCTCCGGCAACAGCACGATGTTGGCGTCTGCAGCCGGGCTGATGCGGATGGTGCCGTACAGGGAATGCTGTTGGTAGGAATAGTCCTCCTTGTCCACCTGGCCCTCCCCCACATAAATGGCTTCCAGCACCTCGTACCGCACCTGGCCCAGCACCTTCACCTGGTGGATGGGCATGTGGGTGCCGACTTTGAGCTCGTCGGCCCATCTGTCGCCATATATGCCCTGAATCCAGCTGATGGTGGCGGGCCAGCTGATGGCCAGGGCAGTGCCCAGCAGGGCCACCAGGGCGAAGGCCACCACCAGGGAGACGGCCCGGCGCCGGGGCTGCCTGCCCTGGGCCTTGCTGAACACGGCCGCAATGTGCCTGTCCTCCACCTTCATTCCGGAGAGGCGGCGGTCCATGGCGGTTCTCAGGTTGTTGTCATTCGGTTTCATGCCATCCCTCCAATTGTATTCTCAGCAGGTCCTGGGCTTTGTTCAGGCGCTTGTAGACGGTGGGCAGGGCGACCTTCAGGGCGCTTGCCACGTCGCCAGCCGGCAGGCCCATGTAATAAAACAGCAGCACGGCCTCTTTCAGCTTGCGGGGCAGGGCCATCACGGCGGTGATCAGGGTGTCGTCCGCCTCCACCGGCGGCGCGGCGGGCTCCGGGATGTCCTGCAGGGAGATGCCCCGGTTCACCCGGCGCATCCAGGCGCTTTTGGTGATGTCCTTGCACACGTTGATGGCGATGCGGGTCAGCCAGGTTTTTTCCCCGCTGTCCCCCCGGAAGCCGGTAAAGCCCCGGTAGGCCTTCAGGAAGGTTTCCTGCATGGCGTCCTCGGCCAGGTGGTAGTCTCTCAGGTACACAAAGCAAAGCCGCAGGATGCTGTCACCATGTTCGCGCATCAACCCTTCCACGGCGTGCTGGGCGGCCAAACCCTCAGGACGGTTCACGATTTTCCAAAATCCCCCCATCTCCATGCTGATTGGACGACTGATTGCCTGAATGTTGTCATCTGCGCCACAACTATTTTGCCTGGGCACGGCCCTGACCCCCTTCCCGGTAAAAGAGCACTGTCAGGGCGCCTTCCTGGGGCAGGACGGACAGGCGCAGGGGGTAGGGCAGCAGGTTGGTGAAGGCCAGATCACTGTAATCGCCCACAGCGGCGTCAAAATACTGGGGGACATACTCCACGCCCCGCTTCCGGTGCACCTCCCACTTGTCAATCCTCAGGGGTAAACCCAGGGCGGCGTTGTAGAGGGTGGTGGACAGCTGGCACACGCCCCCGCCATACCCCTTGCCGTTGCCGCCGATGATGGGGGCCAGCTGGTAGCCCTTGCTTTTCAGGTAGGGGGCACACACCTGGTTGAAGGAGAAGGCGCCGTCCCGGGGCACCACCAGGTTCTCGAGCAGCCCGGCCGCTTTTTCGATGTTGAAGGCCCGGTTTGCGGCCAGCCTGCCGCCTGTCTCTTCGTTGTAATAGGTGGTGAAGGCGTACAGCAAGTCCCCCTCCTGGGCTTCCTGCCAGGGCACAAAGGGGGTGAAGCCCGCTTCCTGTACCGGCAGGGCCGCCATGTCCCTGTGCATGTGGAGGAGGGCCCTGTCGCCCTGGACCTGATGCACCGCCACCACGTGCCCGGGGCGCAGCTGGTTGCCCGCGTAGCCGGGCACCGCCACCCGGGCCGGGGTTTTCAGGGTGAGGATGCCGGACTGGGAAAGTCTTCCTGGGATTTCGTGTGCCGGGTCCAGGGCGCAGAACTTGGCCAGCCAGCGGGTGCGGGCGTAGCCGGTTTTGTGTTCCACGGTGATTTCGCACCATTCCTCCCCAGCTTCCAGCACCATCACCTTGCTGTCCTCCGGAACCAGGCGCAGCCTGCGGGCGCTTTCTTTCGGCGCAGCCCGCAGATGAAAATCCACTGTGGCTGTGGCTGTGTAGAGGGCGCTTTGGCCCAGGGCGGGCAGGTCAGCCAGGACGCATACAAGCACCAGGGCCAGGGCAACAGACTTTTTCATGGACGCAACCTCCCTTTCATCCATTGGACGAAGGAGGGGCAGAAAATTATCCTTGGGGGAAATAATGCTTCAAATCCGGATCATTCCGGGTGTTGCTGATGTCCGGAACCACCTGGCCCGGGAAGGCCTGAGCCTTCAGGTATTCCCGTTTTCTGCCCGGGTGCTGATTAGGGGGGCAGGGCGGCAGGCTGGCGGTACGGTTCTCGGGCGGTGTCAGTGTTCAGAAGGAAATTGGCGTCATGAAGGGCATTTTCATTGGCCTTCCTTCTTGATGCGGTTTTGCGCTGCCTGCTCCCAGGCCCCGCTGTTTGCAAAGCCCGCGGCCAGGGCATCCGCACCTGCAACCACCCTATCCGGAAAATCCAGTTGGGCCAGCAGGCGGATGGCGTTGCGGGTGGTGCTGGGACCGGTCATGAGGCGGTAGGGGAAGGTCATGCCTGTGTTGGTCATCTCCTCCCGGAAGTGGAACTGCTGGTAGTCAGGCAGCAGCTGGGTCAGTTCGATGTCGTGGGTGGCGGCCATGCACAGGGCGGGCTGGCTGCGCAGGTAGCGCAGCAGGGAGGTGGAGGAGGCGATGCGCTCGATGGTGTTGGTGCCCCTGAGGATCTCGTCAATGAAGCACAGAACCAGGGGTTCCTGCATGGTGGCTGTCAGGATGCGCCGCAGGCTCTTGATCTCCACGATGAAATAGGGCCTGCTGAAAAAAGTGATTCGCGCTATGGTCGTTCCTTCAAACAGCTGCTTGTGCTATCCCAACCGATTCTCCAGTCCAATTTACGCTCTTCAGCACGCGCCAAAAAAGAGCTAAAAGGAA
>JAAYEI010000039.1 GCA_012728815.1 Clostridiales bacterium | reverse complement strand
TTGGCGGGTGTTTTATGCCATAAACGCGGGTTTTGCTATTGTCCTGCTTCCCGGCCTTCCGGCGTTTCTTTGGCCCCGGCGCGGGCCAGCCAGGCCTGCAACAGCAGCTGGGCCACCTCACCCAGCGGGTACAGCACAGGCTTCGCGGCATCATAAAAGGACATGACAACGGGTTCGTCCGGGTCGTACACGGGCCAGAAGGGCAGCTGGCCGCCGGCGGTGCCTTCCCCGTTGGGGTTTCCGGTTTTGATGAAGTTCACCAGGTAATCGCACATCTGCTGGGCCAGGTCGTAATGTCTGCCGATGAATGGGCGCCAGCACTTGGCGAGGGTCTCAAAGAAGAACCACAGGTCCACCGAATGGAAGGCGCCCGGGTTGTCCCAGCCGGGGATGTCGGCGCCAAACTCGTACACGAAGACAGGTTGGCCCGCCCGCGCCCCGGCCGCGCGCGCCGCGATGTCCAGGGGGTTGACGTCACCCTGGGACAGGATGCTCTCCCTGGTGATGGGCGGGGTGAAGGCGCCCATGAACCGCGCCAGGTCCAGCCCCTGGATGCCAGCGGCATAGGCCCGCAGTTCCGCCTCGTTTTCGGCTGCGGGCGCCATGCGGAACTCATTGTTGGTGGACCCCAGCATCACGGGGCAGCGCACCCGGTCCTCCCGCAGGTACCACTGGTCCGGGGGGCTGGTCAAGAAGGCGCCGTCCACGCTGGCGGGCCACATCCCCCCCTCTTGCCAGCCAAGGGACGCGGCCAGCAGGTCTTGCCAGGGGATGCTCCGTGCTTCCTGGATGCTGTTCACCCGGAGCACCTCGCGCAGGAACCGCTCGCCCCGGTGCTCGGCCGCCGCCTGATCAGCGCACAGCCCAAATTTGCCGGGGTAAACCTGCGCAAACAGCCCGCTCATGATGAAGGCCCTGCGGAACAACCCCTCGTTGGGCTTGTGGGACATCTGCGCGCTGACGCTCATGCCCCCGGCGGACTGCCCGCCGATGGTGATGTTGTCGGGGTCCCCGCCAAAGGCCTGGATGTTGTCGCGCACCCAGCGCGTCGCGAACTGCTGGTCCAGAAAACCAAAGTTGGCGCTGAACGCGCCCTCGGAGGACAGCTCGGGGTGGGCGAGAAAACCAAAGACATTCAGCCGGTAGCCCACGGTCACCACCACCACGCCGCGCCTGGCGATGCGCTCGCCGTCAAACTCCATTTCATTGGTCGCGCCCACCTGCAGTCCGCCGCCAAAATACCACACAAAGACCGGCAGGCCTGTCTGCCCTTCCGCGGGCGCCCAGATGTTCAGGTACAGGCAGTCCTCATCCATGTGGGGGTCATCATCCACAGCCCATTCGCGGGTATAGATGTTGTCCTTGTTCTTGCTGGTAACAGCCTGCGGGCAGATGGGCGCGAAATCATAGGCCGCCAGCTCGCCTTCCCAGGGCGCGCAGGGCTGCGGCGCGCGCCAGCGCCTGTCGCCAACCGGCGGCGCGGCGAAGGGGATGCCCTTGTAGCTGGTGATGCGCGGGTCGGCCGCGGGCAGCCCGCGCACCACCCCGCAGGATGTGGTTGCCGTACGAATCAATGGCATGGCTTCCTCCTTGATGGTCATTTGTTCTTGCGCCAACATCCCTGGCCGCCGCGGGCTATTCCAAGGTGATTTTGATCACCACCGGCAGCTTGCTGCGCACCTGCGGCGCGTCCACCCGCAGCCCCTCCCCGTCGCGCGACCACTTGACCGGCTTTTGTTCGCCCAGGATGCGGACATCCCGGATGATGCCGTGGAAAACGGGCAGCCGCGCGGCATCCGCCTCCGCCAGGGACCGGATCACCACCTGGCCTGACCCGGGCCAGTCCAGGCAGGTGGCATACAGCTGGCTGCCCTTGATGACAAAGCGGAAGTCCTCGCTGGTGAACGCCTTGTCCTTGCCGTCGGTGAACTGCCCCTCCTCCACCTGGGTTGGCCCTTCCATCGCCTTGCGCCAGGTGCGCGCGCCATAGATGGATTCCCCGTTGACCTTCAGCCACCCGCCGATTTCCCGCAGCACGGCTTCTTCCTCCGTGGTGATGCGGCCGTCTGCCCGGGGGCCGACATTCAGTAGCAGGGTGCCGTTTTTGCTGACGATGTCCACCAGGTCGCGCAGGATGCTGGCGGCGGTCTTGTAATCATTGTTGTCCGTGTGGCACCAGCTGTTGCGGGCGATGGCAGTGTCCGTCTGCCAGAAATAGGGCTTTGCCCCGGCAAACTGGCCGCGCTCCACGTCCGGGACCGCGCAGCCAAACATGATGGCCTCGTGCTTGTAGTTGACCGCCACCTCTGCGCCCCATGCATCGGCCCGGTTGTAGTAGTAGGCGAGGAATTTTTTCAGGTAGGGCCTGGCGGCGCTGTGCTGGATCCACCAGTCAAAATAGAAGAGGCGGGGCCGGTAGTTGTCCACCAGCTCACAGCAGCGCAGCAGCCAGTCCTCCAAAAACTGCGCTGAGGGCGGCGGCTGGCTGTACAAGTCCTGGTGGCCGCCCTCCGGCTGGGCTGGCCAGTAAAAATCCCCCAGCGCCAGGGGCTCCCTGACATCGCTGTCAAACTGCCGCCCGTGCCCCATGAAGAACCAGTGCTCCAGCCGGTGGGAGGACAGCCCGCAGGTCAGTCCCCGCTCCGCGCAGGTGTCATACAAATCCCGCAGGACATCCCGCTTTGGCCCTTTTTGAACGGCATTCCATGCGCTGAGCTTGCTGTCATACATCTGAAAGCCGTCATGGTGCTCGGCCACCGGCACCACATATTTGGCGCCAGCCTGCGCGAAAAGCTCCGCCCATTCCTGCGGGTCAAAGCGCTCCGCCCTGAACAGCGGGACAAAATCCTTGTAGCCAAAGTCCTTGTGCGGCCCGTAGGTGCGTACATGGTGCTCAAATTCCCTGGAGCCCTGCATGTACATGTTGCGGGGGTACCACTCATTGCCAAAGGCCGGCACGCTGTACACCCCCCAGTGGATGAAGATGCCAAACCGGGCATCCCTGTACCATGTGGGCACCCGGTAGTTGGCCAGGGAGTCCCAGGTATCTGAAAACGGGCCTTCCTGGATGACGCGTTCAACCTCAGCAAGGTAAGCTGGCCGGTTCAGGGAGTTCATACAACCTCCTTCGCGTTGCCGCTGTATGATGTCTTTTGGGTATCTTAGCACATTTTGGGCGGGATGTCCCCGGCCCGCCTTTTCTGACCCCGCGCCTTTCCCGGGAACTTCCCCTTCCGTTGACGCGGGCGGCGGCCTGGGTTATTTTACAGAAGATTGATTGGCGATATGTACGGGGCTGTGCCCCTGCCCGCATAGTTTATGATTGAAGGAGAACAGCCCATGGACTACCTGCTGGACACGCACATCCACACCATCTCAAGCGGCCACGCGTACAGCACCCTCACCGAGAACGCCGCCGCGGCGCGGCTGGCCGGGATGGCGCTGATTGCCATCACCGACCACGGGCCGCTTACCCCCGGCTCGGCGCACGAGCTGTACTTCATGAACTTCAAGGCGGTGCCAGCGGTGGTGGAAGGCGTGGAGGTGCTGTGCGGGGTGGAGCTGAGCATCCTCAATGCGCGGGGGGAGCTGGACCTGCGCGATGAGGTCATCAGGCACCTGGACCTGGTCATCGCCAGCTTCCACGGCGTGTGCATGGCGCCCATCGGCGCGGATGGCCACACGGAGGCGCTGGTCAATGCCATGAAGAACCCCCATGTGCGCGTCCTGGGCCACCTGTGCGACCCCACCTACCCCTTCCACGTGGAGGAGGTGGTGCGCGCGGCGCGGGATACCGGCACCATCATCGAGCTGAACAACAACTGCCTCAAGCCGGGCAGCCGCCGCCTGGACCGGGCGGACGCCCTGAGGATGTACAGGCTGTGCAACGAGCTGGAGGTGAACATGGTCGCGGCCAGCGACGCGCACCACCACAGCGCGGTGGGCAGGCTGGAGCACGCGAAGGCCATGGCGCAGGAGGCCGGCATCCGGCAGGAGCTGATCCTCAACACAAGCCCGGCGCGCTTCAAGGACATCCTCAGCCAGGGCAAATAAGGGGCGGGGGCATCGTCCATGTGGCGCGGGCCAGCTTGTAGGCAGCCCCGGTTCCTGGGAGACCTTGTCCGCCATCCTTGAACCTGGGCGGTGTCTTTGTCATAATGCTGGTGATACAAGGAGGTTGCCCATGCGTCTACAGAAGTACCTGGCTTCCTGCGGGGTGGCTTCCCGCCGCCGGGCGGAGGCGCTGATCGCCCAGGGCCAGGTCACCCTCAACGGGCAGACAGTCACCCGGATGGGGGTGCTGGTGGCGCCAGGGGATGAGGTGGCGGTGGCGGGGCAGGTGGTGCGCCCGGAGGCGCAGAAGCGCTACATCCTCTATCACAAGCCGGTGGGCGAGGTGACCACCGCCCATGACCCCCAGGGCCGCCCCGCGGTGCTGGACCACTTCCGGGATTTCCCGGTGCGGCTCTACCCTGTTGGCCGCCTGGATTTTGATTCGGAGGGCCTGCTCATCCTCACCAACGATGGCGACCTCACCCAGCGCCTCACCCACCCCAGCCACCAGGTGAAGAAATCCTACATCGCCCGGGTGTCCAACCACCTGGGGCAGGACCAGCTGCGCCAGTTGCGCCAGGGGGTGCTGCTGGACAACCGCAGGACGGCGCCCGCGCAGGTGCGCCTGCTGCGGGAGGATCCCTTCTCCTGCGATGTGCTCATCACCATCCACGAGGGGCGCAACCGCCAGATCCGCCGCATGGTGGAGGCGGTGGGGCATGAGGTGGTGCGCCTGAAGCGGGTGCAGTACGGCGGCCTGGTTCTGGGCGACCTGCCCCGGGGACAATGGCGGGAGCTGAGCGCCCGGGAGGTGGCTTTGCTGGATGGCTGAGGGGCTGTATTTAAGCTCGGCTGTGCAGCTGGCCCACCGCGCCTTCAGGGATACCCTGCGCGCGGGCGACACGGCGGTGGACGCAACCCTGGGCACCGGGCAGGATTGTCAGCTGCTGTGCCAGCTGGTGGGGCCAGGTGGCAGGGTTCATGGCTTTGACGTGCAACCGGACGCCCTCACGCGCACCCAGGCCCGGCTTGCCGCTGCCGGGCTGCTGGGCTGCGCCCGGCTGCACCTGCTGGGCCATGAGCGCATGGGGGAGCGGGTGCCGCCCGGCGTCCGCCTGACCGCCTTCAACCTGGGCTGGCTGCCCGGAGGGGACAAGCGCCTCACCACCCGGGTGGACACCACCTTGCGGGCGGCGCGCGCGGCCCTCCATCTGCTGGCAGTGCCGGGCCTCCTGGTCGTCTGTATCTACCCCGGCCACCCGGAGGGCGCAGGGGAACAGCGGGCACTGCTGGCGCTGGCGGCAGGGCTGTCGCCGCGGGCATATACGGCGCTTTGGCAGCAGTTCCCAAACGGTGGCCCCGGGGCGCCCGGCTGCCTGATGATTGAAAAAATCAGGGAAGCGCCGCCGGGTATTGAGTAGCCTGCCCGCAGCCGATGGGTTCACCGCTTGCACCCCGCCCAGGCCGTGTAAGCGTTCATCCCCTTCCACAGGCCGCCCGCGCCGGGCAACCAGCGAAGGGCAACAAAAAGAGAGCAGCCAGAAGGGCGCTCTCTTTTTGTGTCACGCGGCCGCTTCGTGTCTGTGCGGCGTGTTACTTGATTAGCGGCAGGTCAGGCCGGTACGCCTGCCCCTCATCAGTCTGCAGGATGACCAGGATGTCCCCCTCCTGCAGGCTGCGCTCATGGACCAGCAGGTGCTCCTTCTTGAGTTTCAAGCCGGTCAGGCCGGTCATCGGGATGTAGGCGGCGGCGGGAACCGGGTGCTGCTGGGAGACGGTGCCGGGCACCCCGGCCACGGACACCACCATATCCGGGGCCAGCGCCTTTTCCGCCTCCCGGGGCAGGTCGCCGTCGGTCTTGGCCTGGACTTCCTCAGGCAGGGCGGCCTGGGTCACCTCGGGCTTGAACAGGGTGCTGAAGCGCTCGGTGTTGTAGGCCACCACAGAAATCTGGTCGGGGCGAAAGCCCTGGGCGTTCAGTTTATTGATTGCCTTCACGGCCTCATCTTCCTGTTTGTACACAGAGATGTAGATGCGCTTGTCCATGTCTTCCTCCTTGTCAAAAACGGTCGGGTTTGTGGAGGTTTCATCTATATGGTACCCGTCCGGAAGGGGGATAGGCTTTTCGCCAAAAAACCAGCCCGCGCGGTCTGGCCGTACGGGCTGGTCTGTCAGGCGCGGGCTGGGCTTATTGCCCCACCAGGCCCCATTGCCCCACCAGGCCCCATTGCACCAGCTGGGCCCAAAGCGGGTGTTCCACATCCAGCACCAGCAGGCTGTTGTCCTTGAAGCTGCCCCTCAGCGCCTGCAGGGAGCGCCAGAACTGGTAGAAGTCCGGGTCCGCCTTGTAGGCGGCGTTGTAGATGCCCATGGCCTCCGCGTCGGCCCGGGCGCGGGTTTCCCCGGCCGTGCGCACGGCATCCGCCTCGATCTGGGCGGCCTTCAAATCGGTGTCAGCCACCATCTTGCGGTAGGTTTCCTCGCCCTCGCTGCGCAGCTGCTGGGCCACCTTGGCGCGGTCGGCCTTCATGCGGTCGTAGGTGGTTTCCACGTTGGCCTGGGGCAGGATGGTGCGGTGCACCTGGATGTCCGTCACCTCAATGCCGCGGATGACCATGTCCCGGTTGATGGTCGCAAGGCCCCGCTTCAGCGCCGTGTTGAGCGCCTCCTTGTTGGAGATGAAGTCCTCCGCCAGCAGGCGGTTGATGGCCTGCACGATGACCGGATGGATCAGGTTGTCCAGCTGGTTCTCCGCGTTCATGGTGGTGCCCAGCTTCAGGGAGAACAGGGCGGGGTCAGCGATGCGCCACTGGGCGTAGGTGGTGATGTTGTATTGCTTTTTCTCGCTGGTGTTCACGGTTTCAGAGTTGGAGGTGTAGTTGAACAGGAGCGAGGGGAACTTGTCCACCTTGTCCACAAAGGGCAGCTTGAAGTGCAGCCCGCTGCCCCGGCGGATGCTGACCGCGTCGCTGGCTGTCAGCTCGTCCTTGAGGGTGTCCGCGAAGCGCTCATGGAAGCTGTTCTGGTCATCCAGGATGATGGACTTGATGACCCCGAAGCGGCTGACCACCGCCTGCTCGGCCTCGCCCACGATGAAGAAGGCCTGGTTGAACAGCACCAGGGCGGCCAGCAGCGCCAGGCCCAGGATGACCAGCGTCCTGGTGTTTTTGCGCGCGAAGGCCTTCAGCGCCTCCCACTGCGGGTTGGGCTGCTGGGGCGGCCGGTTGAATTGTTGGTTGAAGTTTTGCATCTCAGTCCTCCCTGCCCATGCCCAGGTCCAGGTGCTGCAGCACGGTGTTGTCCTCGCCCATCACCACGATGCGGCCTGCGCCGCCCAGGATCTGTTCCATGGCCTCAATCAGCATGCGGCTGCGCGCGGAGGTGGGCTCTGCCTTGTATTCCTCCATCACCGCGGTGAACACCGCGGTTTCCGCCTCCGCCCGGGCTGTCACCTCCGCCTGGTAGGCCAGGGCGCCCTGGATGAGCTCATAGGCCTTGCTGCGCGCCATGGGCAGCACCTGGAACTCATACTGCTGGGCCTCGTCCAGGCGCCGGGTCATCTCGTTCTTGGCGTTGTTGACGTCCTCATAAAAGGCGGTCACGGCTTCGGGCACGGTGATGTTCTGGATGTGCACGCTGTGCACCTTGACGCCCATGTCGTAGGAGTCAATCAGCGCCTGGAAGTCCGGCAGCACCTCCTGCTCGATGGCGTCCTTGTTCAGCAGTGCGTCGTCCAGGGAACGGTTCTGGATGTTGCGGCGCAAAATGGCCTCAAAGGCCAGGTGCATGGTGCCCTCCGGGTCCTCCACGTCAAAGAGGTATTCCCGCACATCGCGGATGGTGTACTGGTAGATGGCCTCCAGCTGCACGATGGAGTTGTCATTGGTCAGCATGACCGACTCGTCCAGCTCATCCCGGTACTCAGCCGCCGAGCGGCTGGTGCCGCCAATGGCGGTGCGGTAGCCATACTCCTTGTTGTGGATGGTGGTTACGCTGCGGGACACCACTGTCTGCACCCCGGGCATGCGCCAGTACAGCCCCGGGCCGTTGGTGTCCGTCACCTTGCCAAAGGTCAGCACCAGCGCCTGTTCGCCCTGGCCCACGCGGTACAAGCCGCCCAGGGCCAGCGCGATGACCAGCGCCAGCGCTGCCAGCCAGATCCACACCCTGTTCTTTTTGGTGTTCATCGGTTCCTCGCTTTCAAGCTCAAGTTTTGTGTCTTTACCCAATGACTTCAATGAAATCGCACAACCATTCCATGTTGAGCACCTCATAGGGCCGCAGGCTGACATGGTCGCCCACCCGCAGCAGGCCGTTCTGGTCATGGATGGGGCCGTAGAAGGGGTTGAAGCTGTCCCTGGCGATGCTGGTGCGCATGTAGTGCAGCAGCTGGGCGTTGTTGATGCCCAGGGCCTCGGATGCCAGGAAGCGCAGCGCCCCCGCGCCCAGGCCCCACCACAGCCCTGTCACGCTGGGGTCGCCCCGGTCAATCACCCGCAGGATGTCCAGGGAGCCGTTGAGGTAGCTGCTGACAATCTCAGTGTAGAAGCGCCCCCAGTCCCACAGCGGGGCGGCCAGGTATTCCGTCGGCTGGCCCTGCTGGTCAATCCGGCCCACAAAGGAGAACACCTGTTGTGGCAGCCCCTCAAGCGCCAGGCTGGGGTAGCGCGGGGTGTAGGCCACGTCCACGCCCTGCTGCGCCGCGGCCCTCAGGCCATTGATGCAGGTTTCCGGCTCGTTGGGCACCACGTCCTGCCACACCAGCAGCACCCGCGCGTCCGCGCGCACCGCCTTCACCCCCAGGGCAAAGGCGTTGATGTCCGCGGTGTGGCGGTTGTAGACGATGCGCGGGGTGATGTAGCCCACCTTCATGCTTGTGGTGGCCATGGCGGCTGCCATGCCGCACAGGAAGATGGCCTCGTAGTAGCGCCCGTAATAGGTGCTCAGGCGGTAGTCCACCCGGCTGCGGGAGTAGACCAGGGTCAGGCAGTCCGGGTTCTCCAGGGAGAAGCGCAGGGAGGGCAGGGTGAGTTCGCTGGAGGTAATCAGCAGCAGGTCGGTTTCCTTGGCTTCCTCGTTGAGCCGCTCATACATGTTGGCCGGGGTCAGCCCGTCAATATAGCTGGACACCACCTGCTCCCCCAGCTTTTCCTGCATGACCTGCCGGCCCAATTCATGCGCGCCCAGCCAGTTGTCTTCCGCGCGGCCCTCCGGGTAGGCGAAGACCACCCGGGCGCTGCGTTTCTGGCCAAACAGGCGGGAGATCAGCCCCGGGGCCGGCTGCTTGTCCTGCAGGGTGAGCAGCAGGGTGGGCTCGCTGGGCGGACGACTGGCCAGCTGCATCTGGGGCAGCAGGGCGGTCAGCTGCTCCTCCATCTGGGAGAGCGTGGTGTCCACCGGCAGGCTGTACACCTTCAGGTACTCCACAAAGGCGTCCCCCAGGGGCAGCGGCGGCTCGACATGGTTGTAGGCGGCCTCAAACTGCAGGTACATGGTGTTGTAGTTGAGGTGATCAGGCAGCTCCAGGGTGTCGCGGAAGCGCTGCTCCATGTCGGAGAGCTGTTCGTACAGGGCCTGGCTGGACAGGCGCAGGTTCTTGAAAAAGCCTGTCTTGTCGTAGTTGAGGTAGGCATAGTAGACCGCGGTGTCGGGGTCGCGCTCATCCAGCTGGGGCACCACCCGGGTGATGTCCGCGCGCACGGTGGGGGAGCCATAGTGCTTGAGGATGCTCACGCGCTTGTTGCCCTCAATGACATAGTAATGCCAGAGGTACTCATACACCTGCACGGCGTCGCGCAGGCCCTCGCCCATGTGGATGGCGCACAGGCTGATCCATTTGCTGGCAAACTCGCTGTTTTCCGGATGCAGTGGCATGAAGTTGTGCGCGAAGGAGTTGGCCCGCGCGGAGGTGTAGGTGCCCACCACGCGGCTGAGGGAAATTTCCCGCTGTGGGCGCTTCATGTAGGCCACAATGCGGGATTGGCTGGTCAATTCGTCCAATGCGATCAGGTTGCCGCGCTCGCCATGGGCAGTGCGGGCGCTGTAGTCCCGCTGCCCGGCGCGCAAGGCGCGCAGGTATTCAGCCCGCGCTTCTTGGTTCAGGCTGCTTTCCATAGGTCCTGCTCCATTCATATCGTGCCTTGATGTAACTGATGCGCCGGCGCGGCCTCACCTTGATGGCCAGGTCCAGCACGCTGTAGCCATAGGCGTTGTATATCACGGTGTCGCCGTACTTGATGACGCGCTTGGTGCTGCCGTAGTTCAGATGCTGGTGCCCGTGAAAGTGGTAGCTGGGCTTGTACAGGTCCAGCAGCGAGCGGTAGGCGATGAACCCGGTGTGGAAGGCGTCCTGCCCGTCACCCAGGCCAAAGGCGGGCGTGTGGGTGACCAGGACGTCAAACCCGCCGTGAAAGCTGATCTCCTGCATGCGCCGGGTGACCTGGCGGGCCACCTCGCGGTCGGTATAGTGAAAGGGCTTGGGCGCGCGGGAGTTGGCCCCGCCAAAGCCCAGAAAGCGCACGCCGCGGATGACGTGCATCTTGGTCTCCAGGTTGTCACAGCCCTCCGGCGGGTGGGTGAGCATGCGCCCGTCATGGTTGCCATGCACATACAGCAGGGGGGCCGCCACCATGGTGGTCAGGAAGGACAGGTAGGCGGGCTTGAGGTCGCCGCAGGCCAGAATCACATCGATGCCGCTGAACTTGCTGCGGTCAAAGTAATCCCAGATGTACTTGCTCTCCTCATCGGCCACCACCAGTGCGCGGATATGCGTCATTGCCACCTCCTGAAATACACGCTGATTATACAGGAAAACACAGGCAGCGTCAAAAACAGGCCGCCATGTTGTGTGGGGCCGCGATGCTTCCGGATCAATCAGAACGCGGGGCACTGCACCGCAATGCCCCGCGCAATCAAGGGTGTCGTTTGCCCCGTGGCGGGCCGGCTGTTGAGGGGTTACTCCCGGCCCAGCACCCGGGAGATGACCTCGTACAGGCCTTCCAGCTCCTCAAAGGATGTATACTGCAGCACGATGCGGCCCTTGTTGAGTCCCCCGCTGATCTGCGCGCGCAGCCCGGTCGCCTCGCGCAGCCGGTCGGCAAAGTCCGCAAGCTCGGGCGGCGGCTCCGGCGCGTCAGGCCTGGGCTTCCTGGGGGCCTGCCTTGCCAGGTGCTCCAGCGCCCGCACGCTCAGGCCCTCCCTGATGGCCGCCTGGGCCAGGCTCAGCTGCCGCTGGGCACTGTGCACCCCCGCCAGCACCCGGGCGTGGCCGGCGCTGAGCTGGCCTTCGCGCACCAGCTGCTGCACCTGGGGCTGCAGGTTGAGCAGCCGCAGCAGGTTTGCCACCGCCGGGCGGGATTTGCCCAGCTGGGCCGCGGCCTCCTCCTGGGTGAGGCCGCCCTCGTCCATCAGCTGGCGCACGGCCAGCGCGGCCTCCATGGGGTTGAGGTCCTCCCGCTGCAGGTTTTCAATCAGGGCGGCCAGCACGCGCTCCTGCTGCTGCAGGCTGCGCACCAGCACCGGCACCCGGGTCAGCCCGGCCTTCATGGCGGCGCGGAAGCGCCGCTCCCCGGCAATGATGCGGTAGCGCCCCTGCTGGGGGCTGGCCAGGATGGGCTGCAGCAGGCCCATCTGGCGGATGGAACTGGCCAGCTCCTCCAGCGCCGCTTCGTCAAAGGCCTTGCGGGGCTGGTCGGGGTTCGGGTCCAGCTGGCTGAGCGGCACCTGCAGCACCTCGCCCTCCAGGCTGTCCTTTTGAAACAGGGCGTCCAGGCCGCGCCCCAGGGCCGGCTTTTTCATGTGCGTCTGCCTCCTTGCGCCCTGGCGTTGTTGCGGATGATTTCCTGGGCCAGCGCCTGGTAGGCCACCGCGCCCGCGCTGCGCGGGTCATAGGCGCTGATGGGCAGCCCGTGGCTGGGTGCCTCCCCCAGGCGCACGCTGCGGGGGATGATGGTCAGGAAGACCTTGTCGCGGAAATACTTCTTCACCTCGTCCGCCACCTGCAGGGACAGGTTGGTGCGCCCGTCAAACATGGTCAGCAGCGCGCCTTCCAGGGCCAGCGCCGGGTTGAGGGTCTTTTGCACCCGGGCCACCGTGGCCATGAGGGAGCTCACCCCCTCCAGGGCGTAGTACTCGCACTGGATGGGCACCAGCACGCTGTCTGCGGCGCTCAGCGCGTTAAGGGTGAGCAGGCCCAGGGAGGGAGGGCAGTCAATCAGGACAAAGTCATAGCCCGCCACCTGCCCCTCCAGCATCTCACGCAGGCGGTGCTCGCGGCTGGGCTGGCCCACCAGCTCAAGCTCGGCGCCGGCCAGGCGGATGTCAGAAGGCACCACGGACAGGCCCGGCTGCGCTGTGCGCGCCACCGCCTCAGGAAGGGGCAGGCGGTTGATCAGCACCTCATAGCTGGTGGCAGTGCCCGCGCGCACGTCCAGCCCGCTGCTGGCGTTGCCCTGGGGGTCCAGGTCCACCAGCAGTACCTGCCTGCCGCTGCCGGCCAGGCAGGCGGCCAGGCTGACCGCGGTGGTGGTTTTGCCCACGCCGCCCTTCTGGTTGGCGACTGCGATGATCTTTCCCATGTATCTCCTTCAGCCCTGCTCCGGCGCCTGTGGCAGGTCCAGCCAGTGCCGCCAGCGCCAGGGCTCATGGCAGGTGGTGATGACGCGCCGCAGCGTCTGGTTCTCCTCCGGGCTTTGCATGTCCTGGTAGTGCACGTACAGCGCGCGCAGGGCGGCCAGGCTGCCCGAGCGCATGGAATATTCCCGGATGAGCGTCTGGTGCCAGGGCAAGCGCTCCAGCCGCTCAAACAGCAGGTAGAGCAGCTCATCGGCCATCAGGGCAAAATCGCTCACCCGCAGGCGGTAGCGCTGCCCGTTGTCCATCACCAGCGCCATGCGCCCCTGGGTGGCTTCCCGCACCGCCATGAACAGCAGGGTGTCCAGTTGGTTGGCCAGCGCGGCCAGGCCGTCGCGCTCCGGACGAAAGCCCGCCAGCAGCTGGGCCGCCCGCGCGCAGACCTCCTCCGCCTCCTGCAGGAAGGCGCTGCCCAGGAAGGGCAGCAAGGCCTGCTGCACCTGCAGCGTGCTTACCTGGCCCCGCACGGTGTCACCCATGGCCGTTCAACAAGATAACACAGGCGCCCATCAGCGTCAAAACGCCTCAGGCGAACAGGTGCCGGCGCAAAAAGCTGTCAATCAGCCCATGCAGTTTCTGGCTCCAGAAGCTGCCCTCATGCCCGGCGCCCGTCACCACCACCAGGCTGCTGTCCACCCCGGCGGCCTTGAGCCGCGCGTGCATTTTCTGTGACTGGCTCAGCGGCACCACGTCGTCCGCGTCCCCGTGCAGCAGCAGCACGGGGGGCTGCCGCGCGCCGTCCTTGACCTCCAGGATGGGGCTCATGCCGCGCACCACCGCCATCAGGTCCTGCTGACCAATCAGGCCCAGCAGCACCTGGGCCAGGCCCTCGCCCTCCTCCGCCTGAGCGCGCAGGGCGCGCATATCCACCCCCAGCCCGGCCATCAGGGCCTGGGAGAGCGGTCTGCCCTCAAAATCGATCATGTCGGTGGGGCCAAAGCAGTCCACCACGCAGGCGACACGGTCGGACTGCCCGGCGTAGTCATCGGTTTTGTAGCGTGGGTCATCCCCGGTCAGGCCCACCAGCAGGGCGGTGTTGCCCCCGGAGGAGGTGCCGAAGAAGGCCACCCGCTGCGGGTCCAGCCACAGCTCCTCCGCCTGGCTGCGCAGGAAGCGGATGGCCGCCTTGGCGTCCTTCAGGTAGCTGGGGAAGGGGTGGCCCATTGTGCTGTCCCGGTGGGTGATGGAGGCCACCGCCATGCCCCCCTGGGCCAGCGCGCACAGCTGGGGCAGCTGAGCGTGGCGGTCCGGGCTGGTCCAGCCGCTGCCCTGCAGAAAGACCACCACGGGAAAGCGGGGACGGCTGGTGTCCCCCTCCGCCCGCGCAGGTGAAATCAGGGTGAGGCGCTGGGTGATCCCCTCGCACACAAAGGTCAGGTCATCCCGCAGGGTGGCCATGCCGGTCAGTTTGGGGTTATATGGCAGGGTGAAATCCGCGCTCATCTGTTGTGCCGCCTCCTGATGTATGTTGCTTCCAGTATATCATCTCGCGCGCGCTTGTGGTAGCGCCGGGCTTGCGCAGGCATAGCGGGGCGGGTAAAATGGGGCCAAGGCCTGTTCTGTGACAAGAAAGGAATCGCGCGATGAAACATTCATACCCGCTGCAAAAAGCCTGGCTGCTGCTGTGCGCGCTGGTGCTGGCCCTGGGCCTCACGCTGCCGGCCCTGGCCGTGGAGCTCAGCGTTGATGAGATCGCGGCGCTGGAGGAGGCGCTGGAGGACAACAGCAAGGACCTGCCTGTTTCCGAGGAGTTCCGTGTGCTGGTCACCCCGGGAGACCTGTCCGTTACCCCGGGGCTGGACGAGGACTGGTTCAACATCCTGCTGCTGGGTACGGACACCGGCAACATCCGCTTGAACTACGGCCGCACGGACACCATGATCATCATGTCGGTCAACCGCTTTACCGGCAAGGTGCGCCTGGCCTCCCTGGTGCGCGACATGTACGTGAACATCCCCTACTACAACCGGCCGTTCAAGATCAACGCGGCCAACGCCTTTGGCGGCCCGCTGCTGGCTGTCAAGACAGTCAACGAGGCCTTTGACCTGAACATCCGTCACTATGTGTCCATCAACTTCAGCGGGTTCAAGACCGTGATTGACAGCCTGGGCGGGGTGGAGATTGTGCTGTCCTCAGGTGAATCCGGCTTCCTGGGCTTGAGCCAGAGCGCGCAGCCCCGGCTGCTGGACGGCGAGCAGGCGCTGAGATACGTGCGCATCCGCCACCTGGATGACAACTTCGGCCGCAACGAGCGCCAGCGCAAGCTGCTCACCTCCCTGTTCAACAAGATGCTGGGCGGCAGCAGCCTGCAGCAGGCCATGGCGGCCCTCACCGATGTGCTGCGCCACATGGCCACCAACCTGACCATCAACGAGCTGACCACCCTGGTGATCCCCATCTTCACCGGCATGGAGGACATGGACACCGCCGGCTTCCCGGCCGCCGGGGACTACCGCTTTGAGGTGACGGACGACCGCCAGTCCATCATCAGCTTTGACCAGCCGGCAACCATCACCCGCCTGCATGACTACATCTACCAGGGCATCAACCCCTGAGACGGCTTAGCATCAAGGCCTGATCGCAGGCGCCGGGTTTTGGGCCAACCCTGCTTTCCTTACAGACAAAGCCCGCGGGAATACCCCGCGGGCTTTGTCTGGCTTTGCTCATTTGGTAGCGGCGGTCGGATTCGAACCAACGACACTCCGGGTATGAACCGAATGCTCTAGCCAACTGAGCTACGCCGCCATGTTGGTTGCGGGGGAGGGATTTGAACCCTCGACCTCCGGGTTATGAGCCCGACGAGCTACCGAACTGCTCTACCCCGCGTTACACGTCTCGCGACGCAAATAGTAATCTATCCCATCGCCGCGTCTTTGTCAAGCCCCCCGGCAGCAAATTTGCCCCTGCGCCAAAAAACCGCAGACAAACACGCCATCCGCTCAGGGAAGGGGCCGCCGGCAGCCCGCCCACCAGGCCAGCCACCCCTCCCGGTCTGCCCGGTAGGTGGCCAGCTGGGCCTCCCGGCCCTTGTAGCGCAGGCGCTCCGGCGCCTGGCGCAGCTGCGTCATGCCCGCTTTGCGCATCACCGCGCCGGAGGCCGGGTTCAGGGTGTCATGTTTGGCCAGGAGCTGTGTGAAATCATGCCGGGTGAACAGGTGCTCCAGGTAGGTGGTGAGCGCTTCGGTCATCAGCCCCTGGCCCCAGCAGTCCCGTGCCAGGGAGAAGCCAAGCTCGGCGCGGTCAGCGCCCAGGCGCTCCACCAGGCCGATGGTGCCCACCATGCGCTGGCTGTCCCGCAGCACCAGCGCCATGGTGTGCAGGCCTGTCAGGTGGCTTTCCAGGATCATGCTTTGCAGGATGGCGCGGGTCTGCGTCAGGCTAGTGTGCGCCTCCCAAAACACGAACCGGGCCACCAGCGGGTCCCGGGCATAGGCATGAAAATCCCGCGCGTCCTGGGTGCGCAGCGGCCGCAGCAGCAGCCTGGGGGTGATCAGGCTGTCCTTCTGCCTGACACCGGGCTTGAGCAGCCGCTTGAACCAGGGCGCTGCCCTGTGGTCAGGCATGGTGGCTCAGCACTGGGCCCGGGGATAGCTGTCCCAGGCAGGGGGATGGCTGGTCTTCCCCTCCTGAAACAGGAAGGCGGGCTGGCCCAGGCTGCGCTGCGCCAGCAGCAGGCCCAGGCAGGTCTTGGCGTCCTGGATCTGGCCGCTTTCCACCATCATCACCGCCTCCGCCAGGGGCATTTTAACCAGGTTGAGAAACTCATCCGGGTCGGTGTGCTGGGTGGCCTGGGTGAGCTCGGTGGCCAGGTACAGGGCAATTCTTTCGGTGCAAAACCCTGGTGTGGTCACCACATGGGCCAGCTTCAGCCACTTGCCGGCGCGCAGCCCGGTTTCCTCTTCCAGTTCCCGCCGGGCGCATTCAAAGGGGTCCTCGCCCGGGCTGTCCAGCTTGCCCGCGGGCAGCTCCAGGGTCACCTGGTCAATGGCCACCCGGTGCTGCTGCACCAGGGTCACCTGGTGCCGGCTGTCCAGGGCCACCACGGCGGCCGCGCCGTTGTGGCGCACAATCTCCCGTCCGGCCTCCCGGCCATCGGGCAGGGCCACCTTCCACTGTTCCACGGTAATCACCCGGCCCTCAAACTCGGTCTGCCGGCTCAGCACTTTTTCGCGCAAATCTCTTTCTTGCATACCTTCACCTTCCTCGCTTCAGTATACCTGCGCGGGGCAGGCGGGGGCAAGGGGCAGCACCGCTCGGGGCCAAAAAGCCGCGGATGCGCCAACAAGCGAGGCTGCCGCGATCGCGGCAGCCTCAGGGATCAGGCATTGTGTATCAGGGTGTGGCCGGCGCTTCCTCTTCCACCGGCTCCTCCGCGGGCTCCCCGGTGGTTTCAGGCTGTTCCTGGGTCAGGTCCTCGGTTTCTTCCTCAGTTCCCTCCGCCGGCCCGGTCTCTTCCTCAGGGGCTGCTTCTTCGTCCTCAACGGGCCCGGCTTCGGGATCCTCCTGGTTGCCGGACTGCAACAGGGCCAGCAGGGCCGGGGCTTCCTCCGGCAGGGCGGCGTTCAGCCGCTCCATAAGGTCGGGCAGCGCCTGCTCCAGGGCAGCCGCCATCCGCGCGTTGTCCTCCTCGGACAGGTCGTCCTCGCCAATCATCAGCGGGGTGACACCTTCCAGCACCGGGGCCTGGGGCTGGTCAATGGCCGGCCAGGTGCGGATGTGCACCTTGACCAGGTCGGGCATCAGGAAGCCCAGGCTGATGGTGGTCAGCCCTTCCAGGGTCTCCTGGTTGTGGTGGCTTTCCAGGCTCATCCCCAGGTTCATGCCGGAGGTGAACAGGCTGATGCCCAGCAGGCTGTTGCCCTGTGCGCCTTCGTTGCCGGCGGTCAGGTCCAGGGTGAGCAGGGTGGCCCTGTAGTTGTCGCCGTCGCGGATTTCCTGCTCCAGCGCCAGCCAGTCCATGGGCGCGGGCGGCGTCTCCTCGCCCTCGGGCTCCTCCTCGTCCATGGGGAAAGCCGGTGCGCTGGGGTTGACGATCATCTTGAGCCGGGCTTCCATCTGGCCATTTTCCAGGTCGATGCCTTGGCCGGCCAGCAGCAGGTCAATCTTGGTGGCGTCCTGCTCGCCCTCGGGGGTGACGGCGTCAAAATAGTGCCTGCCCAGGCCATCCTCGTACATGACCACGTTCAGGAAGGGCTTGTTGGGCTCCTCCTTGCCCTTCTGACCGGCCTTGATCAGCTCCTCGCCCAGGTCCTCGGGCACGGCGGCAGCCGCTTCGCCAGCCGCTTCCATGCCGGTGGCCTGCCCGGCCTTGAGGGCTTCCTCAAGCATGGGCCGCAGGCCCTCGTCGGCCTTGTAGACCTCGCCCAGGCGGGTCAACAGGTCCGCCAGCATGTGGGAGGTGAGCACGAACTGGGTCTGTTTGGTGAAAGCGCCATAACCTTCGATCAGGAAGGGCCCTTCCACAACGGTGGCTTCCTCGGCATAGGCCTGGGCCACCTGGGCAATCGCGTCCAGGTAGGGCGCGGCCATCAGGCGCATTTGCTGAGGGCTCACCTGGGGGATGGTGTCCTTGGGGGTGAACTGTGCCAGCAACTTGGGGTCCAGCGTCAGGCTCAGCCCAGGCAGCAGGCTGGTAGTGGCCAGGGCTTCCTTGGTGGCCGGGTTGACAGCCGCCTGGAAGTTGACCAGCTCGCCTGTCTGTGTGCCGATGTAGCCTGATACGCCGCCGGGGCCGGTTGTGATGCGGGTGGTCAGCTTGTTGAGGGCGGCGACGACAGTGTCAGCCATGGTTTGGAGGCCTTCATCCTGGCCGCCGGTGAACCCGGCCACCAGGCTGCCCAGCATGGGGCTGTACTCCGCGCGGATCTCCACCTCCATGCTCGGTGGCACCTGGGGCGTTTCTGACAGCGCGGGCAGCACGCCCAGCACCATCACCAAGGCCAGCAGCACTGCGCTGAGGCGTTGTTTGAATGATGTCATGGTCTTCCTCCTTTTAATTGCAGGATCATTGAGAACATTTCGGCGCGTGGCGCAGTCTACGCCCGCCACGGTCTGTACCCAGTATACCCTTTCAAGGTCAGGATATGGTGAAGTTTCTGTCAACAAACAGCATCCCGGAATGATTTTACGGGACCGGTTTTAACCCGGCGGGGCCCTCAGGTGGGCTCCCCGGCCGCCTGCCCCTCCAGTTCCAGGTGCTTGTAGGAGATGTCCAGGATATGGTGCAGGATGTGGGTGATGTCCCCGCCAAAGCGGGTCAGCGCGTACTCGCCGCGCCTTGCGTCCTCCTGCGCGGTCACCTTTTCCACCAGGCGGCTCTGGGTGAGGGAGGCGAGCTTGCGCTGCAGCTCAGTGTCGGAGATGTGGACGATGTGGTTGCGGATGTCCGTGAAGCGGCTGGCGCCTTGCTCAATCGCGAAGAGAATCATCGGGTTCCAGCGCCCGCCGATGATGGACTCCATCAGCCTCAGGCCCAATGCCAGCTGTGGCTCATCCAAGGCCCTGGTGCTGTCAAACTCTGCCATTGGCAAATCCTCCTGGATATGGTCCGGATGAGGGTGTATTTTTTCTGCCCCAGTGTAGCAGGTTGGGCCTGGGCGGACAAGGTGGGGCAGGCGTGGCCAGACGCAAACAGATTTGTTCGTGGCAGCCCTTGTGAGGGTATGATAACATTTCAATCAACCGCGGTCTGCGCGGTTCATTGAAACGCGATGTTCGAAAGGAGGATGCTTTGATGAAGAACCCCATGGATAAGAATGGCCTGGTGTACAGGAGCACCAGCCGCAACGATGTGATTGGTGAGCACCCGGGCCTGCGTACGGCTGCCGGCGCGCCGGTGGACAACAACCAGGACGTGATGACCGCGGGACCCCGCGGCCCCATGCTGCTGCAGGACGTCTGGTTTATGGAGAAGATGGCCCATTTTGACCGGGAGGTCATCCCGGAGCGGCGCATGCACGCCAAGGGCTCAGGCGCCTTTGGCACCTTCACCGTCACCCACGACATCACCCGCTACACCAAGGCCAGGATTTTTTCAGAAATTGGTAAGCAGACCGAGATGTTCGCGCGCTTCTCCACCGTGGCCGGCGAGCGCGGCGCGGCGGATGCCGAGCGGGACATCCGCGGCTTTGCCCTCAAGTTCTACACAGAAGAGGGCAACTGGGACATGGTGGGCAACAACACCCCCGTGTTCTTTTTCCGGGACCCCCTCAAGTTCATCGACCTCAACCACGCCGTCAAGCGCGACCCGCGCACCAACCTGCGCTCCCCCAACACCAACTGGGATTTCTGGTCCTCCCTGCCCGAGGCCCTGCACCAGGTCACCATCCTGATGAGCGACCGGGGCATCCCCAGCTCCTACCGGCACATGCACGGCTCCTCCAGCCACGCCTACTCCCTCATCAATGAGAACAACGAGCGGGTCTGGGTCAAGTTCCACTTCCGCTCCCAGCAGGGCATCCTGAACCTGACCGACCAGGAGGCGGCCCAGGTGGTGGGCATGGACCGGGAGAGCCACCAGCGCGACCTCTATGAGGCCATCGAACAGGGCCAGTTCCCCAGGTGGCAGATGTATGTCCAGATCATGACCGAGGCCCAGGCCGACGCCATGCGCAACAACCCCTTTGACCTGACCAAGCAGTGGCCCAAGGCCGATTATCCCTTCCTTCCCGTCGGGGAGTTCGTGCTCAACCGCAACCCGGACAACTATTTCGCTGATGTGGAACAGTCCGCCTTCACCCCCGCCAACGTGGTGCCCGGCATCAGCTTCTCGCCTGACCGCATGCTGCAGGGAAGGCTGTTCAGCTACGGGGACGCGCACCGCTACCGCCTGGGCGTCAACCACCACCAGATTCCGGTCAACGCGCCCCGGGGCGTGGCGCACCCCCACTCCTTCCACCGTGACGGCGCCATGCGGGTGGATGGTAACCTGGGCAGCGAAATCCATGTGGAGCCCAATTCCTACGGCAACTGGACCGAGTCCCCCGCGGGCCATCAGCCAAAACAGGCAGGCGGGGACATCTACCGCTATGACTTCCGCGAGGATGATGAGGACTACTACACCCAGCCCGGCCAGCTCTTCCGCGCCATGACGGAGGACCAGCGCCGCGTGCTGTGTGAGAACACCGCGCGCAACATGGGGGACAGCACCCTGCAGATCAAGCACCGCCACATCGCCAACTGCTACCAGGCGGACCCCGCCTATGGGGAGGGCGTGGCCCGGGCGCTGAACATCAAGTTGGAGGAAGTGGATCTGAACCTGCCCCGCCGCGACAGCCGGCAGGGCAACCACCTGGCCAACAACCGGCACCCGGAGCTGAATGTGCCGCATGTCAGCGCCGTCCCCCAGGATGAAATCAAAACGGACTACAACCCCCTGGACTTCATCGACCCGATGAAGGACCCCTTTGTCCTCTAAGCCCTGGTCCAAACCCAGGCCCCTGCCTTCGCGGCGGGGGCTTTTTGATTGTCAACCATCAGCACATGAAGAGGGTGGATGATGTCGCCAGCCTTCCGTTGCCTATCAGGCCTTAACCATGGACGGCGTGAAACCCTCGCGCGTCTAAAAGCATCCTGAATACTGCGCGGGGCTAACGTTCATTTGAAGGCCGCGCCCAGGTGGCCCCGCTTGCGGAAAGGGCTTGGCCGCCAGCGCATGGTACCAATCACTTTCCCGCTTGCTGTCCTGCGCCCGCCCCGCCGGGAATCCCCGCGCGGGCTGGCCATTTTCAATGCATTTTCATGGTTGACAAAGCAGGGGTGGCATGGTATCTTGGTTTGGGGTTAGCACTCAACACTCGAGAGTGCTAACAACCCAGGAGAGGAGGGAGCGGGGTGGAGGAACGCAAACAGCGTATCCTGCAGGCCATCATTGATGACTATGTGCTCACCGCCATGCCGGTGGGTTCACGCACCATCTCGCGCAAGTACCTCTCCCACCTGTCCAGCGCCACCATCCGCAACGAGATGAGTGACCTGACTGAGCAAGGTTTCCTGAGCCAGCCGCATGTGTCTGCCGGGCGTGTGCCCAGCCCCCAGGCCTACCGGCTCTACGTGGACCTGCTCACGGACGAGCAGATCCGCCCCCTGACCAGCGCTGAGGAGCTGCGCCGCGGCTATTTTTCCCAGGTAAGCCACCTGGAAGGCCTGA
>JAAYEI010000038.1 GCA_012728815.1 Clostridiales bacterium | reverse complement strand
TCCCGGGGCTCACAGCCCAGGCCGCTGACCCCCTCATCAAAGGTTTCCTGGCAGCCGGGCACCCGGGTGGCGATGACCGGGCGGGCGCTGGCGGCCGCCTCCAGCAGCACGTTGGCGGTGCCCTCGTGGTAGGAGGGCAGCACCAGGCAGTGGCAGGCTTTGATGTAGGGCAGCACCTCGTTCACGTGGCCTTTCCAGGTGATGAGGCCGCTTTGCTGGTGCTGTGCCAGCACCTCTTCATAGGCCTCGTCACAGCCGCCCAGCAGGGTCAGGCTGGCGGTGGGGTGGGCGGCCTTGACCCGCGCCATGGCGGCCAGCAGCTCATTCACGCCCTTGTCACCCATGACCCGGCCGATGAAGAGGAAGCGGGTGCCCTCCTCCCCCCCGGGGTAGGGCAGGGGTGTGAAGCGCTGCAGGTTGACGCCGGAGCCTGGCAGCAGGCGGCTGTGGGCACCGGGGCGCAGCACACGCTCAAACACCTCGCGGTTGCGCGCGTTCTGGAAAAACACGCAGCCCGCGCCCTTGAGCCCCAGGCGGTAGAGGAAGAACAGCAGCCGGCTTTTAGCCCCGCCCCCTTCCATGGCCGTGCCCAGGCCCGTGATGTTGGCCAGGTAGGGCACGCGCCGCAGCCTGCAGGCCAGCCCGCCGAAGATGTTGGGCTTGATGGTGTAGGTGAGCACGGCATCTGGCCGGTGGCGGCGCAGCAGGCGCAGGTAGCGCAGCAGCAGGCCCAGCTCGCGCAGGGGGTTCATGCCGCGGCGGTCAAAGGGCGTTGGCAGATAGACGCAGCCAATGTCCTGCAGCGGCTTCACCAGGTCGCCCGGCGGCAGGGATATGAACACCTCATGCCCCGCGGCGCGCAGGGCCTGCAGCAGCTCAAAGCGGAAGCGGTAAAGCCCCACATCGTTGTTGGCCAGAATCAGCACACGCAAGCTATTTGCCCCGCTCTTCCATCAACCGGGCCGGCACCCCCACATAGGTGCCCGCCTTGGTGATGTCCCGCACAACGGCCGCCCCCGCGCCAATGACGCTGTGGGCACAGATGCTCAGGTTGTTGCTGACCACCGCGCCAACCCCCAGCCAGGCGCCCTCGCCCACCCGCACGGTGCCCGCCAGGTGCGCGCCTGGGGACAGGTGCACATAATCGCCCAGATGGCAGTCATGATCCACCGTGGCGGCGGTGTTGATGATGCAGCCACGGCCGATTTCACTGCCCGGGTTGATGACCGCGTTGGCCGCGACCAGCGTGCCCTCGCCAATGCGCACGTCCGGCGCCACAACGGCGCTGGGGTGGATGGCGCTCAGCCAGGTCACCTGGTGCTGCATGATGGCCTTGCGCGCGGCGTAGCTGCCAATGGCGCAGATAAAGACATGGCCTTCCTGGAACCTGGGCAGGTCGCTTACCCGGCCCAGCAGGTTGATGGAGGACAGCCGGGCCGGTTCCTGGTCATCCAGAAAACCACGCAAGCCAAGGCCCATGGCCCGCACAATGTCCGCCGCCACGCGCGCGTGCCCGCCCGCCCCGATGATGATGACCTGATCTGTCATATTGCCCTCAGCCCTTTCCCGTTCCAGGCGCGTTGCCGGTAAAGGGGGGCATGGTCTGCCCCTCCCCGGCGTTGATGCCCTCCCGGCGCAGCACGTTGATGATGGTTTTGATGAAGATGCGGACATCAAGCCACAGGGACTGGTGATCCACATACCAGACATCGTTGTCAAACTTTTGTTCCCAGCTGCTCTGGTTGCGCCCGTTCACCTGCGCCCAGCCGGAAATGCCGGGCAGCACCTCATGCCGTCGCATCTGGTGGGCGCTGTACAGAGGCAGGTAGGCCGGCAGCAGGGGCCTGGGGCCGATGAAGGACATCTGCCCCAACAGCACGTTGAGCAGCTGGGGCAATTCATCAATGCTTAGCTTGCGGATGATCCGACCCGCGCGGGTGAGGCGCTGGGCATCGCCCAGGGGCTGGCCATCGCGATGGGTCTGGCTGATCATGGTGCGCAGCTTGTAGAGGCGAAACAGCTTGCCATGCAGCCCCGGGCGCTGCTGAACAAAAAACACCGGACGGCCGGATTCCAGCAGGATGAACAGCGCAGCCGCGCCAACCGGCAGCGCTGCCAGCGGCAACAGGGCCAGGGCCAGCAAAAAATCCAGCGCGCGCTTCACCACACGGTAGGCACGGCGCCTGGCGGGAACGGTTTTCTCTGGCTTTGTCCGGGGTAACCCATGCTGTTGGTTCATGGTTCTCCTGTGTGTCGCGGTTTGGTCTGCCGGGGTGGTAGATAGGCTTGCGGCATGGATGCTGTGGCCTTGCCGCGCGGTCCATCGCAACATGCCTTGTGATGCGGAAGGCTGTCAGACGGGCGATATGTTCTTTCACATCAGGAAGGTGTGAAGCCAAAACCGTTGCTACATATGTGCGCAACGTAAACTCATTATAGTCCGAACTCGAACTTTGTCAAACAAAGAATAATCCGGGTATAACAATGGTCAGTGATCACAAAAAACCTGCCTGGACTGAGAGCATGCCCCGAGGTTGCCTGAGGTGACCAAATTACCGCAACGCGCGCTACCTGGGAGGCCCTTGCCGCTGCCTTGCCATGAGCCAGCGCGCGGTGTCCCCCAGGGTTTCCCGGATGGGACGGGGCGCGTAGCCCAGGTCAGCGCTGGCCTTGGCATGGTCAAAAAGGCAGTTGGCCTGCACGGTGTAGAGGGAATAGGCGCTGAACACCGGCTTGACCCGGCGGATTTTGTACATCAGGCGTATCAGCGGCAGGAAGG
>JAAYEI010000037.1 GCA_012728815.1 Clostridiales bacterium | reverse complement strand
TATGATTATCTGGGTTCATTCCTTGCCACCTCTGTTGCTTTGATTTTCAGCAACTTCAGTGTAACTGAGCTACGCAAGGAATGAGCCTCTTTTTGTCCTCCTGCGGCAATTCATTTTACAACCTACCAAACTGTGGCAAAACCCCGGAAAGCCCGGTGCCTTCGTTGACAGGCGGGAGCAGGGTTTTTATAATAAGGCGCAAACAAGGCTTGGAAACGAGGACAATCACATGGTTGCGGACACCCTGGACAACCTGGCGCGCTACATCGGCCTGCATCCCCACCTGGACCTGGCCATCAAGGCGCTGGACGGGATGGACCTGCACAGCCTGCCGGACGGGCCGCTGGACCTGCGCATCGAAGGGGTTCACGGCAGCCTGATGACCCTTGACTTGGGGCCGGGCGGCCTGTGGGAAGCGCACCGGGAGCACCTGGACCTGCAGGTTGTCCTGGGCGGGGAGGAGCGCATCCACTGGGCGCCGCTTGGCGCCATCAAAGGCTGGTCCGGCCATGACCCGGAGAAAGACATCCTGCAAAGTGATGATTCCTGCCCGGGCAGCCCGCTGCACCTGAAGCGTGACATGTTCGCCATCTTTTTCCCGGGGGACGCGCACCGCCCGGGGATCGGGCAGGGGCAGGGACGCAAGGCGGTCATTAAAATCAAGGCGCAGGCAGGCCCCGCCGCGCCCGGCCACCCCATGCGCCACCTGGGTTCCCGGACGCTGCGCGAGGGGCGGATTACCCTGCGGCCCTTCCGGCTGGATGACGCGCAGGCCATGTTTGACAACTGGTGCTCCGACCCCCGGGTAAGCGACCGGCTGATCTGGGACAGTCACCCGGACGTAGCTTTCACCCGCAGCCTGCTGAAGATCTGGGTGGCTGGCTATGAAAACCCTTGGCAGTACAAGTGGGGCATTGAAGTGGATAGCCGGCTTGTGGGTGATCTGTCCGTGGTGGCGCTGAACAACCACAAGCAGTACTGCGAGCTTGGGTACTGCCTGGCCTATGACCTGTGGAACCAGGGCATCATGACACAGGCCCTTAAGATGGCGCTGCGCTACCTGTTTTTGGAGGTGGGCTTTGAGCGCATTGCGCTCAAGCACCTGCTGGACAACCCGGCCTCCGGCCGCGTGATGCAAAAAGCGGGGCTGCAGCTGGAAGGCGTGCTGCGGCGTTCGGAGCGGCACAAGCATGGGCAGCTGGAGGATGTGGCGCTGTACGCGGCGCTGCGCGGGGAATGGCTGGCGGCGCACCCGGGCTGATGGTGCCGTCACCCTGTAAGCAAACATCCGGGCCAGTGCCCGGATGTTTGCTTACGAAAGCTGTTGGTGTGATGCGCCAGGCCTTATTCTGCCAAAAACTGGTATACCGTGGTGCTGTTGTAGGTGAGCCCGGCGCGCAGCAGGGTGCTGGGAAAGTTGGGATGGTTCGGGCTGTCGGGATGATGCTGGGTTTCCAGCGCGATGCCGCTGTAGGGCTGGTAAACCACGCCGCCCTTGGCCGGGCCCTGCAGGCCCTGGCCTGAATACACCTGCAGGCCGGGTTGGTCCGTCATCACGCGCATCACCCGGCCGGAGGCCGGGTCGCTGAGCACTGCAACCTGGCGGAAGCCCTCGCCAAGCAGCACATAGTCAATATCAAAGCCCTGGGCGCTGTCAAACATGGCGTTTTGCCCCCGCATGGCCAGGCGTTCCCCCAGGCGGGTGGGCTGACGCAGGTCATAGGGCGTGCCGGAAACTGGAACCAGATTGCCGGTGGGGATCAAATCCTCCCTCACCTCGGCCACGCTGTTGGCCTGCACCTGCAGCAGGTGCTCATGGATGGTGCCCCCGCCCGCCAGGTTGAAGTAGGCGTGGTTGGTAAGGTTGACCACGGTGTCCCTGTCGGTGTCCGCCCGGTAGGTAATGCTCAGCCGCCCGTCATCAAAGACTTCAAAGCGTACCTGGGTATGGAGCTCACCGGGGAAGCCCTCCTCACCGTGGGGTGAGGTGTAGGAAAAGGTGACCGCCTGCTCGCCTTCCATATCATACGTCCAGAACTTCTGGTCAAAGCCCTCCCGGCCGCCGTGCAGGGTGTTGCCCCCGTCATTGGCATACAGGGTGTATACCTGCCCGTTCAGGGTAAAGGAGGCGCCCGCAATGCGGTTGCCCCAGCGACCGATGGTCGCCCCCAGGTAGCCGGGTTTGGTCTGGTAATCGCGCAGGCTGTCATAGCCCAGGCAGACATCCACTGTCTGGCCCTCTCTGTCCGGCACCAGGATGCTGACCAGGCGGGCGCCAAAATTGGTCAGGGTGACCCGCAGGCCTTTGTTGTTTTGCAGATGGATGAGCACAGCCTCCCGGTCCTGGTCATCCTTGCCCAGCAATGGTTGTGTCATGGACGCTCCTCCCTGCGTAATTTTGTATCCCTCGCCTTACATGCTGCTGCCGCGCATGAGCCTCATCCAGTCGTCATAGCGGGCAACAAACTCATCGTTGTCCCTGGACTTTTCAAGCATGGACAGCACCAGGGAGATGGCCTCCTGCTCGGAGCTCATGGCGAAGCGGTCGCGCACCTTGGCGGCCACCTCGCGTTCCTTCTCGCTCAGCAGCAGCTCCTCATGACGGGTGCCGCTCTTGAGCAGGCTGACCGCGGGGAAGAGGCGGCGCTCTGACAGGGTGCGGTCCAGGGTCAGCTCCATGTTGCCGGTGCCCTTGAACTCCTCAAAGATGACGCTGTCCATGCGGCTGCCAGTGTCCACCAGCGCGGTGGCGATGATGGTGAGGCTGCCGCCCTCCTTGAGGTTACGCGCGGCGCCAAAGAAGCGCTTGGGCTTGTTCATGGCGCCGGCCGCCAGGCCGCCGGTCATCACCCGGGCGGAGCCGGGCATGAGGGTGTTGTAGGCGCGGGACATGCGCGTGAGGCTGTCCAGCAGGATGACCACATCGCGCCCCTGCTCCACAAAACGCATGGCGCGCTCCAGGGTGAGCTCGCTCACCTTGGCGTGGTTTTCCGGCGGCTCATCAAAGGTGGAATAGAAGATGTCCCCGCCCACGCTCTCCTTGAGGTCGGTGACCTCCTCAGGGCGCTCGTCCACCAGCAGCATCATGGAGTGCACGTCCGGGTGGTTGCGCTTGAGGGAGAGGGCGATTTTCTTGAGGATGGTGGTCTTGCCTGCCTTGGGCGCGGCCACAATCATGGCGCGCTGGCCAAAGCCAATGGGGATGAACAGGTCAATCAACCGCAGCACCAGGTCGTTCTCCTCCCGGGAGGACAGCCGGATCAGGCGGTCGGGGTAGGTGGGGGTGAGCTCATCAAACTCGCGCCGGGGATGGGCATCCTCCGTGGCGCCCATCCTGGCGGGGGAGTCGATTTCCTCCCCGTTGATGCTGGTGATGTACAGCATGGCGGCGTAGCGGTCGTTTTCCCGCTGGGAGCGGGTTTTGCCCACCAGATAGTCGCCGTTGCGCAGGCGGAAGCGGCGGATCTGGGTGCCGGACACGTAGATGTCATTGCGGCCGGGCAGCAGGTTGCCGGAGCGCAGAAAGCCGTAGCCGTCCTGCTGGATTTCCAGCACCCCCGCCCCATCCCCCAGTTCACCCGCGGCCAGCAGGTCGCTCACCTGGGCGGAGAGGCCGTTGTCCCGCGCGGGCTCAACCGGCGCGAAGCTTGGCTCGGGGATGTCCAGTTCCTCAGCGGCAGCGGGTTCCACAAAAGGTTCGCGCTGGTGGGCGGGCAGGACGGATTTGAAGGCGCTGCTCTGGTAGGCGCTGCGCTCTGGCGAGGGGCGGGATGCCGTGTAGGCTCTGCCTTCCCGCGGGCCTGGCTGGGCTTCCGGACCCTGCGGGGCCTGGCTGGCTGGGCCAAAGCGGCTGACCGTGCGGGGCGCGCTGGGCCGGGGCCGGACGGTCGGATACAGGCTGGTGTCCACCGGGCCGCCTTCTCGCGGCAGGGTGTTGATGCCCTGGGTAATCTGTGGCGCATAGCGCTGCGTTTGGGTCTGGGTCTGGGTAAAGGGCTGGGGATTGTGCCAGGCCCGTGAACCCTGCAGGGTGAACACCGGCTTGGTTTTACCGGTGGAAGTTTTGGTTTTGTCAGCACTAACGCTTGCGCGGGGCGCGCGCGGGGCCGGGGCCTGCTCATCGCCGTCATCGGCGATGATGGTGGCGCGGCGTGAAGGCGCGGCAGAAGGCTGGCGCGCCGGGTGGACGGGCTGCTCCTGCGGTTCCGGCTTGCTGGGCAGCGCCTGGGCGATGCGCTCAATGATGGCAGCCTTGGTGGTGAGGTTTGACAGGGTGATGCCCTGTTCCTTGGCATACCTGCGCAGCTCCAGCACTGTCATGCCTTCCAGCTTGTGTTTGTCTGCCACGGGTTCCTCCTTATGGCGTTGCGATTTGAATGAGATCAACCTGTTGGGACATGCGGGCTAAACCTTTCACCTGCCTGCAGGCGTGCGGACGGCTGGGCATAGTCTGGCCATCCTTTTGGCGCTGGTACCCACAATAAACTTGCCCGATGTACCGGGGTGCTATCCTGCTGGTCTGGTGATTCAAACAATGAAGATGGGCTCCTGATATGGCTGAATGATTTAAACTGATTGCAGTTCCTCTCTTGGTCACAGGTTTGAACGGAATATATCACACATCGCTCCGCTTGGCAAGCCCTAATGTCAATCCCCACCAAGGTTTCTGACAATCGCGCGCGCTGAAAGGGATGGCAACGTTGCCATGCAGGAACAGCAAAAAATTGATGCTTGACAGAAGGGGTAGACAGCTGTACACTTCCGGTAGACAAGTGTCTACACGAGAGGAGGTGCACGCCTTGTCTGTCCAGACCACAGAAGCGGAATGGAAGATCCTGGAGGTGCTGTGGGACCACGCGCCGCGCTCCATGTCCGACATCACCCGCACCCTGGAGCCGGGCACCGGATGGACGCGCCATACCGTCATCACCCTGCTCAAGCGCATGCAGGACAAGGGCAGCGTGCTGGTGGATGAATCCGGACCGGTCAAGACCTACAGCCCCGCCATCACCCGGGAAGCCGCCAGCGCCACCCAGACCAGAAAGTTCCTGTCCTCCATCTTCCGGGGCAAGCCTTCCCTGCTGATCAACACGCTGGTTGATTCAGGGGAAATGAGCCTGAAAGAGGTGGAGGAGCTGCTGGACCTGATGCGCCATAACGGAAAATCCTGAAGGAGGTGCCCATGCGAAGCGCAGTTTTGTACAACTTCCTGCTGGAAGCCAACCTCATGGCCAGCCTGGCCATCGTCCTGATGATTGTTTTGCGGGCCAGCCTGCGCCGTCCTCTGGGCAACGGCGCCCTCAGCTTTGGCTGGCTCTTGGTCGCCCTGCGGCTGCTGCTGCCCCTTTCCCTGCCCAACCCGATCATCTACAGCATCCGCACCTCCAACATGCCGGATGCCGCCATCCGCCCCATCGCCGGACAGATCCAGGTGCGGCTGCGGGACATGTTTGAGGGCTTGTCCATGCGTGGCCAGGACGGCAGCCTGGTGGGCAACGCGGCGACCAGCCTGCGCGAGGGCATGTTCGACGCCAGCCTGCCCATCACCCTGTCCAAGATCTACCTGGTGGGCGTTGTCCTGGTGCTGGCATGGTTTGTCATCATCAACCTGCGCTTTCGCCGGCAGCTGAAGGCCGACCGCATCGAGCCGCTCACCGGCAAACTGCTGGAGGATTACCGGGCATTGTGCCAGACGCTGAAGGTCAAGCCGCTGTCGGTCTACCTGATTGACCCCTTGCCCAGCGCCTGCCTGGTGGGCGTGTTCCGCCCCCACATCGCGCTGCCCCTGACCGTTGCCCCCAAGGATGTCATGCACGTGCTGCGGCACGAGATTGGCCATTACCAAAACCGCGACCACCTCTATGGCGTGTTGCGGCTGCTGTGCTGCGCCCTGCACTGGTTCAACCCCCTGGTGTGGCTGGCCGCGCACCTGAGCTATACCGACAGCGAGCTGAGGACGGATGAGCGGGTGACCGCCTCCCTGCCGGATCCAGACAAGGAGGCCTACGCCAACGTGCTGGTGCTGTCCGCCGCGCGCCACAGCGCCCCAGGCCTGGCGGTGCTGGCCACCGGCATGACCCAGACCCACCGCAAGCTCAAGGCGCGGGTGCTGGGCGTGCTCAAGGGCAAAAAACCGCTGCGGCTGATGTCCATCACCTTCGTGTTGCTGTCCAGCATGCTGCTGGTGGGCGCCTTCGCCACCAGTGAGGCGGTCCTCAACCCCAGGCTGACCCGCCTCTCCCCCGCGCCCAAGGGCCAGCAGATTACCAGCGACCAGCAGGCCTTGAGCTTTGCCCGGGAGCTGCTGCGCCGGGATGAGCTGGGCCTGCGCCCGCGCAGCGACCTGCACTGGGAGTTGATTGACAACCGGGTCAGCCCCGGGGAGTACATCATCGCCGCCAACCTGCCGGATGAGAACAGGGCGCTGCACTCGGTCAGCTTTGATGAGCGGGGCAGGCTGCTGTTCCTGGCCAACCACGACAGCAGCTGGGAGGAAGGCTACGCCAGCGCGCCGGACTTTCTGACCCAGGTACAAACCGATCAGCTGGCACAGGACGTCCTGTCCTGGCTTCGAATGATGAACCCGGAGGAGGCCATCGGCATCACCAATTGGGTGAGCGACCGGGGCCGCACGGGCGATGACATCTACATCAACTTTCACTTCATGGACGAGGATGCCCGGTTCATGTATGGCGAGGTGCCGGTGGTGAGCGTGTCGGTACAGGTGACGCCGGTCACCCGCATCATTCGCGTGAATTTCCGCCCCAACCCGCTGGACGGCAACGGCTGACAAAAGGAGAAATACCATGAAAACCGCAAGATTGATGCTTGCACTGTTTGCGCTGCTCATTCTGACCACCCTGCAGGCCCAGGCGGCGCCGGACAGCCTGAAGGAACATGCCATCTCAAACCTCACCGAGGTGTTTGGCTACACCCAGGAGGAGGCGGAGGCCTTCCACTTCCAGGATGACGGGCGCGGCACCTTCAGCTTTTGGCCGGAAAGCCGGCCCCAATGGGTGTACACGCTGAGCTATGAAGCGGCGAACCAGGCGGTCATCGCCGGCACCAGCCCCTTCTTTGCCGGCAATTACTCCAACTTCCCGGGGGAATCCGCCATGCGGGATGTGCTGCGCCTGGCCGATGAGCAGGGCTGGTTCACAAACTGGGATGAGTCCGCCCTGCAGGGGTTCGAAAAAGCCTTGCGTGATCCAGGCCAAATCCGCCCCAGCACCAGCCTGGCCATGGGCCTGGAGGCGGGCGATATCACCGCGTCCCAGGCGCTGACGGCCTTCTTTGCCTCCTGCCTGGGCGAAGCCCATTTGCACACCCCGGCCGCGCAGGAATGGCAGCAGGCGGTGATGGAACAATACGGGCTGACCCCTGAAGCGCCGTACCTGCTCCCGGAAGGGGAGGTCGTCACCGTTCAGCGCGGCAGCCATGACCGGGTGACCCTCACGCGCTTTGCAAGCCAGGCGCCCGCGGCGCTTGAGACCGCCTTTGCCCACCCGCGCCTTCAGGGCTGGCGCTTGATTGGCGGGGCCACCCAGGAGTACCAGGTAGTCGGGCCTGAGCGGTTGCACACAGGCCTTGCCGCCTTTGAGCGGGAAGGAGAGCAGCTGCTGGTGATGCTGACCCGGCGGGAAGATGCCCCCTGGAAAGTTCACCCGGCGAGCCAGGGGGCGCAAAAAGCAGGCGCCAGCCTGGTAATCCGCCACCATGATGCTGGCTATGGGTTTGTGATTGAAAACCATGCGGAACCTGACCTGGTTACCTCCTTCCACGTGGTGGTGCGGAGCACCACCATCCCGGGCCAGTACGTCTGCGCGCTGGAAAGCTACCGACAGGAGAACCGGCAGACCAAGTCTGCCTTTGAAGCCAAACTCACCACACAGGGCTGGGTCTTGCTGGACCTGCCCGGGCCGGGCCAGGAAATCTCCCGGGTGGTGGAGGGCGCCGTCTTTGGGTTCCTGGACGCCATTTCACAGCTGGATGATGTCCCCGCCACCATGCAGGCCTGGCAGCAGCTGCCCGCGCGCCTGGCGCCGGAGGGCTACGCCTCCCTGTCCGGGGTGCACCTGCGGCAGAAAACATCCTCGCGTTCCCGCGACCTGGGGCTGTTCATCCCCGGGACGCTGGTGAGGGTGCTGGGCCAGGAGCCAGGTGACCCCTTCCCCTGGCTGCATGGGCAGATTGGCCGCCTCAGCGGTTACATCAGCACGCTGTATGTAAACCCGCCGGAATCAGAGCATGGGCGCTCCCTGGCCAGCACCCTGCCGCTGCCCGTGGCGCAGACCACACGGGACACCCGGCTCAAGGCCGGCACCGGCTGGCTGGATGGCAGCCTGCAGGACTTGCCCGCGGGCACAAGGATGCACGTGCTGAGTGACCAGGGCGGCTGGCTGTATGTGGTGGTGCCCCGGGGTGAACTGGGCTGGCTGATGGATGTGGAAGGCACCTATGGCTTTGTTCAGGCGGACCAGGTCATCCAGGCCGCCACCGCCCTTCAGCTGGCATGGCTGGCCAATCCGGAATGACGCAGGTGCATCCCTTCCGCCCAACAAAACACCAGGCAGCCCCACGGGTTGTGGCCCCGTTTCCAGACGCCTCAACAAAGAACTATGATTATCCCGACAGGAGGACATGATGAGACTGCATCGCCGCCTACTTGCCCCGCTGATCGCGTTGGTCCTGGCAGCATCCCTTCTCCCTGTTTCCCGGGCCGCGCAGACCGACTATGCCGCACGCGTCTTCATCCACCCGGGTTTGTCCAGCATGGTTGTGCTGGACGGCCAGGTCTACCTGAGCGAATACCCGGAAACCTTTGTCCGCCTGGACCCGGAAACCGGGACGAAAGCCCCGCTTGCCCTTGCGGGCGAAGGCTGGCGGGAGGCCGCCATTGGCCAACTGTTGGCCGGTGATGGCGCGCTGTACGCGCTGAACCATGATATCACCCGCCTTTATCCGCTCATTCTCAGTGAGGATACGGTCTCCCTGGGTGAGGCAATCTCCCTGCCGGAGATGAGCATCGGCTGGCCCCCGTCTGCCGCCATTTCGGAAGGCAGGCTGTCCATCCTCACCAACAATGTGTTGACCATCATGCCGCTGTCCGGCGGCGAGCCGGTTAGCCACCAGCTGGACAGCATGACCATCCACATCCCCTATGGCCCAAACCGTTTTGCCGCGGTGCAGAAAAAACGGGTGCAGGGCGTGCTGCAATCCAGCCTGGTGACCATTGACGCGCAAAGCGGGGAGCTCACGCCCCTGGCCACCCTGGAGAGTGGCCTGAACGTGGACGCGATGGCCTGGATGCCCGGCAGCCCGCTTGTGATCTCAGCCAACACCGCGCTGTTCACGCTGACTGAGGAGGGCAAGCTGGAAAAGGC
This sequence comes from Clostridiales bacterium, assembly GCA_012728815.1. Taxonomy (GTDB): domain Bacteria; phylum Bacillota; class Clostridia; order Christensenellales; family Aristaeellaceae; genus UBA6115. The sequence goes on along the minus strand of JAAYEI010000037.1, from coordinate 35,796 downwards.
GGCCTCCCTGGTGCGTGGGGATGTGTTTGGCATGGCCATGCTGGACCCTGCGCGTGCCTTGGTGGCGCTGGACAGCCTGATTGCCCTGCGCACCATCAAGCCCGAGCTGCAGCCAGCCCAGGCACGCCTGACCGTGCTGGATCCCCTGGGCCGGGGCGAGGACTACGCCGCCTTCATGCTCCACCACGGCGACACCGAGCTGGCCTTTCCCACCTATACCAATGAACCCGCCGAGGAGCGCTTCAGGCGCGACATGCTCACGCGCTCTGACGAGATTGACATCTACCTGCTGAAAGACCAGAACCTGATGGCCACCATCAAGCAGAAGGGCTTTGCCCTGAGCCTGAGCGGCAACCCCGGCCTGGCCGCCTTTGGAGCGGAGCTGTACCCCGCGTTTGGCAACTTTTTCACGCAAGATGGCCAATTATACGGTGTGCCCAAGGTTGCCTTTCCCTCTTCCCTGGCCTACCGCCCCGAGGCCCTGGCTGACCTGGGCCTGGAGGTGCCCACCACCTGGGCAGAGTACTTTGACCTGGGCTACCAATGGCTGACCAGCCTGGCGGATGAGCACCCGGACTATTACTTTGAGCCCATCGGCTACACCACCACCATTGACACGCTGCTGCCCAACTACCTGGATGAGCGCGCGCTGAACGGCCAGCCCTACACCATGAACACCCCTGTCCTGCGGGAATTGCTGGCCAAGTACCGCCTGGTGCTGGACGCCCTTTCCACCGAGCGGGCCCGTGGCGGCATTCACCTGTTTCACCTGGTGGATGTGCCCTACCCCCTGGACACCTATATTGAGCTGCCCATGGCCTTTGAAACCGGGAACAAGCCGGTGGTGGGCTTTCCCCCGGACTCCTTCTCCTACTTCGTGGTGAATCCCTATTCCAAGAATCATGAACTGGCCCTTCAGTTCCTGACCTACTTTGTTGACAGCATGGCGCCGCACCTGCGCATGCGCTTGCTGAGCACGATGAACAAACCGATTGAAAACCCGGAATACCAGACGCAGAAAGAACGCCTGGAATCAGAAAGGATGGAGGTCGCCAACAGCCTGGCCACAGCCGAAGGCGCGCTGCACAGCGAGCTGGAGTCCCAGCTTCAGGTGCTTGAGGCGCAGCTGGCAGACCTGGAGGAAAGCCGCTGGGAGGTTACCCAGGCCCAGAATGACCGGTACCGCCGCTTCACCGACAACCTCTACCTGAACCCCTTCAACCCGCTGCCCCAGCTGCAGGCACAGTACCCCGCGCTGTTCGCCGAAATCGAGGACAACCCCCAATTTGACGCAGGCATCTTCCTGGCCAGGCTGGATGAGATGATTGCGGCCATGCTGCGGGAGAATGAGCAATGATCCTGAACAAGGGAGACATCAGGAGGACATCATGAGAAGCCGCGAAAACTACGCAGCACGCACCCTTGCCTTGCTGTTGGCCTGCCTGCTGCTGCCGCTTGCCGCCCTGGCTGCCATCAACGCCACCTCGGGGCGGGAGCTGGCCTACAGGTTCATCCTGGAGCAGCATGGCGTCAGCGCGGATGAACTCAATTTCTACCAGTCCGCCCGCGATGGTGACAAGCAGTCCTGGCGCTTCAGCTTCCTCCTCAAGGAAAAGCAGGAGGAAACCGACGGCTTGTTTATTGTCGACCTGTACAACGATGGCAGCCTCAAGGAGTTGACCCCGCCGCGGGTGATGCACCTGGACGAGCGCCTGCGCAGGGACTTCAATGATGCCCGGCCCCTGCCCTACACCAACGAGAGCCTGTTGAAGCTGAAGGAAAAATGGGCACCCCACCTGCCCGGCATGCTGAGCGAACTCAAGGCCCAGCACCCTGATGTCTACGAGCAGAGCGGGGAATACGCATCCATCCGTGCCCTTTCACAGGACTACCGTGAGCCGGCCCCCGGCGCGCTGGGCCTTGAGCAGGCAGAGGCGCTGGCTGTCAAGGCCATCCTGGACAGCCCACCCTGGACGGCGGAACGTTTTGCCTTCTTTGTGCCCTGGCTGGCCGCGCACTATGTGTCCGGCGAGCTGGGCATCCCGGTGTGGCACTTCATTTACCACGATGAACGCAGCAATTCACCCCGGTTTGCCGGCAAAAGCAACGAGGCCTATGAGCGCGAATACTGGCAGCCCCTCATTCAGGCCTTTGGCGGGCAGGAGAACACCCCGCTGTACGTCTCCCTGCGCCTGGACGCCAGCACTGGCGAGGTTCTGGATGGAGTGAACACGCATTTCCGGCCGCCTCAGGTATGGTTTGTGCTGGGCAATATCAAGTAAAGAACGGACAGCGGGCAAAGCGGCGCAACAAGACAGAGACGCAAGCCCAGGTCCCGGCGCGATGCCTTTGTCCTGGCTACCCGGTTGCGGCATCCAGGCGATGCCTGAACTGAAAGAAGTGTTTGATGAAACAACCAATCTTTTCAATTCTTCTGGTCTTTCTCCTGCTGACCCTGTCCCTGACCGCTTGTGCCGATGACACCATCATCCTAAGGCCCGGCCCGGATGACCTGACGGAAAGCCAGCTGCGGGAAACCGCCGCCCGGTTCTTCGCTGTCAAGTGCGGCTTCAGCAAGGAGTCCCTGCTTGAGGCGAGAATGAAGATCATCCTGCAGCAGTCCACCCGGTTGCGCCAAAGAGAAGATGGCAAAAAGGTGTATGAGCCGGCGGGGGACGCGGAGTGGCTCATCCATGTGCAGTCCTTCCCCGGGGAAAACGGCCAGCACCCGGGTTTCCACCTACTGCGCCTGAGCCGGGCGGGGGATCTGCTCTCCTGGTCGGCCCATGGCGGGGAGCACCAGGAAGACCAACCGGACATGATGGCGCAGGGCAGCCCTGCCACGCCCCTGCCCACGGATGCCCTAAAGGAGGATGTCCTCCGGAAGGCAGGTGAGGACCTGCTGGCGATGTATGGCGTGACCGTGACAGACAGCCTGCGCCTGGAAGCCGCCTTCATCACCCATGAGCTGTTCAATGACGGCCGGGTCCCGGTCTGGCTGGTGGATGTCTATGAGGGCGATGTCTGGCTGTACAAGGGCGTGTATGGCCACGACGGCCTGCTGATGAGCCTGGTGCCCGCTTCACAGGATTGCCTGAGCTACCTGACGCCGCGGGAAAATTTCTTCCATGCTGTCTTTGGTGATGACCAGATGGACAAAACCGTCGAGGCCGGCTTTGGCTACCTGCCGGAGGAGGAGATCATCGCCTGGCTGCGCCAGATCGCGCAGCCCTATGAGGACTGGCTGAAGGAACATCCCTATGACCTGCACGCCCAGGACATTCAGGCGCTGATGACACGCTACGCGGACCAGCTGGAATGAGGCTTTGGTCCTGCCCCTGGCCGAAGGTCCGCGCCGCGTTAGCCCGGGGCAGGTTTTTATCCATTTGCCCCAAAATGAGCCTTGCATTTTATGAACTGATGGGCTATACTGCCACTTGCGCGCTGATGTAGCTCAGGCGGTAGAGCACCTCCTTGGTAAGGAGGAGGTCATGGGTTCGAGTCCCATCATCAGCTCCAGCGCGGCTCCCCTGTATGCATGCGGGGGAGCTTTCTTTTACCCTTTACGAGAACGTTTGTTCGTGTTATGCTGGGGGCAATCAAAGGGAAGGGAGGGCAAGCCCTTGGCCATCAAGACCTTTGTGTCTGTACGCTATGAGACGGACGAGCTGGGCGGCATCCACCCCCTCCAGCTGGTGTTCCGCCGGCGGCCCTACCAGATTGACAGGGTGCTGGAGGCCCGCCAGGCTGTGGCGCAGAACGTGGGCGGTAATGGCCTGCGCTTTACGGTGCGCATAGGCCAGCGCAAGACCTACCTCTTCCTCAGCGACCAGGACCAATGGTTTGTGGAGGAAAAGGTGCCCCACGAAATCGCCCGGGTGGGCGGGCTGGTGCAGGGCGAAAACTATGCCTTTTGAGGCTGAAACCCCGCAATAAAAAAGCCCGGGGCGGGCAGGGGCAATGGGAAGCCGCTTCGGGGCTACATGAGCCCTTGGATCATTTCTGTCAGGCGCGCGACCCCCAGCGCGTAGCCGGAGGAATTGTCCAGGGTGTAGTCAGCGCAGGCGTGATAATAGCCGATGTGCCTGTTGTACTCGTGGATGACATCCTCGTGTGAGCCGTCCTTCAGGGTGGGGCGGCGGTCAACCTTGATGTCGGACAGGATTTGGTCCAGCGGGCGGTTGATGTGGATGATGACCCCGTGGTTTTGCATGAGCAGCACATTTTCCCGCACCGTCGGCAGGCCGCCGCCGGTGGACACCAGGCAGGGCGCATCCAGGGCCAGCTCGATCAGCACGCCGGACTCCATGTTGCGGAAAAAATCTTCCCCCAGGGAGTCGTAAATCTGGTTGACGGTCATGCCCATCATGTCGCTGACGCGCTGGTCAGTGTCCACAAAGCGCAGGTTAAGGTTGGCCGCTGCCCTGCGGCCCAGCGTGGTCTTGCCCCCGCCGGACATGCCCACCAGGAAAATATGCATCCCAAGCACTGCCCTGCCCCTTTCCCTCATCCTGCTGTTCTTGCTTGGAGTATAGCATTGCGTAAACGTTGCCGCAACAAAAAAGGTGGCCCCTGGACAAAGTGTCCGGGCGGTTTTTGTCCCGGGGGTGCGCACATTCGCCCCTGAGACAGCGCTGCCCTGCCTGAGGACAGGCTGGCGGCCAGGTTCAGCCCCTGATGCCGCTGCTTGCCTTCCGTCACGGCCATGAAAATCTCAGGGACACACGGTTGCGCAATGAACAAGGCCGCTTCCCAGGTCAGCAAAAGCCTGAGGGAGGCAAGCGTTATCTGAGCCCATAGGGTCTATGTGGGCGCAAACAAAAACCGCGGCTGGCCGCGGTTTTTGGGTATCAGGCTGCCTGGTTCAGGCGCTCTTGGCCTGCTCGGCCAACTGGGCAAAGGCCTGGGCGTCGTTCACGGCCAGGTCCGCCAGCATCTTGCGGTTGATGACGATTCCCTTGCGCTTCAGGCCGCTGATGAGGCCGGAATAGTTCAGGCCGTTAAGGCGGGCCGCGGCGTTGATGCGCACGATCCACAGGCGGCGGAAGTCGCGCTTGCGATGCTTGCGCCCGACATAGGCGTAGGCCATGGAGCGGCGCACCTGCTCACTGGCGGCGCGGTACTGCTTGGAACGGGCGCCGTAGTAGCCCTTGGCCAGTTTCAGCATCTTGCGGCGCTTTTTCTGGGCGTTGACTGCCCTTTTAATACGAGCCATATGGTTTTCCTCCTAATAAAGTGCAGCCTTTACTGCTGAATCAGCAGGCGGATGGTTGCCGCTTCCTTCTTGTTCTCCAGGAAGCCGCCGGCGCGCAGCTGGCGCGTGCGCTTGGGGCTCTTCTTGGTCATGATGTGGCCCAGGTTCATGCTCTTGTGCTTGACCTTGCCACTCTTGGTGACGCGGAAACGCTTGACCGCGCCGCGGTGGGACTTCATTTTTGGCATAGGAATGCCCTCCTTACATGATCCGCCGGCACCTCAGGCCTGCGGGGTGGCTTGCTTGGCTTCTTTGCCTGGCTTGGCTTTGGCTGGTTTCTCCTGACGGGGAACGAGGATCATGATCATGTTGCGGCCCTCCAGGTTGGGCATGCGCTCGATGGTGGCCACATCACTGATGCGCTCAGCGAACTCCCTCATCACCCGGTAGCCGATCTCACTGTGGGTGATCTGCCGGCCGCGGAAGCGGATGGTGACCTTGACCTTGTCCCCCGCCTTGAGGAACCTCACCGCGTTGCGGGCTTTGACCTGGATGTCGTTCTCCTCGATGGTGGCGGACAGCTGCACCTCTTTGAGGGAGATGGTGCGGTGGTTCTTGCGCATCTCCTTGGCACGCTTGGCCTGCTCAAAACGGTGCTTGTCATAGTCCATCAGCCTGCACACAGGTGGCTGCGCCTTGGGCACGATGCGCACCAGGTCCAGCCGGGCGTCTTCCGCCAGCTGCAAGGCGCGTTCAGTGGGCATGATGCCCAGCGATTCGCCGTTTTCACCGATGACGCGCACCTCGCGTTCACGGATGGCCTCGTTGATTGTCAGTTCTGTTGCGATGTGTGTACACCTCCATAAAAGTAGATTGGCGGGCAAAAACCCGCCAATCCGATGTTCATCGAACTTCCTTGCACCAGACAAAACGTGTTCGTCAGGTGAGAAGCGGGCTGCTTCTGCTTGTCGCAAGATGTATCATACCACAGGGGTACGCGTTTGTCAAACAATGCCTGCCCGCAACAGGCGCGCCTCAGGGCTGGGTGACCTCCTCGGCCTCCTCCTCGGCTTCCTCCCCGTCCTCCAGGCCGGGCAGCGCCTCCAGCGGCAGCTCCTCCGGGGACTGGCCGCTGGAGGCGGCCTCCTCCGTCAGACGGGTGATGACCTCCTCGTGGTAGACCAGGTCCACCCCCTCAAGCCAGCTGTCAAAGGCAGTGTTGAACACCTCGTTTTGCTTGACAGAGACGAGATAATCCTCAATCTCCTGCTGGATTTCCCCGGTCATGATGAGGCCGGAGGGCACATCGCGCAGGTAATGCAGGATGTGGATGCCAAAGCTGCTCGCCACGGGCTGGCTCACATCCCCCACCTGACGCATCTCCTCTGAATACGCGCCCTGGGTGAAGGCCGGGTCATAGACAATGGAGGCGGCGTGCACCGGGTAGCCGTCCCTGAGGTTGGCTTCCACCGTCATGCCCGGGTCCTCGCCGTACTCGGCGATCAGGTCAAGGAAGCTTTCGCCCCGCTGCAAGCGGGCATAGATTTGCTCAATGTCGTCCTGGCGGGCGTCCAGCACCGCCTGGCGGGCCGCGTCCACCATTTCCTGGGTGACAGGCTGGACCGGCTGTTCCACATCTTCCTCGCCTTCCCCGCCATCATCGGCCAGGGGCACCTCGTTGGTCTGCTGCTGCTCCTCCAGGGCCGCGCTCAGGCGCTGGTACTCCTGGGTGAGCTCCTTGGGCACGCTGAGCAAAATGTGCACGATGCCCCGGTAGCCTGCCGGCGTGTACCAGCTGGACTGGCCGGAGTACTGGGTCATGTACTCATACTGGGTAATGTCATTCTCGTAGTATTGCTGGTAGATGGCGCCGATTTCCTGAAAGACCTTATCAACCTCCTCCTGGGTGGGGGCATAGCCGCCCAGAAGGTACTGGCTCATCCGGTCAATGCCGGCATTGTTGCGCAAATCCTCCAGCAGCGTCCCAAGGCTGAAGCCATCGGCGGCGTATGCCTCCTCCGCCATTTTCAGCGCGGTTTCACGCGCCTCAGCGCTGTCATCGCTCTGGTGGTAATCGGCGTACATGGCCAGCGCCTCGTCCCACTGCTGCTGGGCCTCCGCCTGGAAGGCCGCCTCCTCATCCTCGCTGAACACATCAAAGCCCAGCTCGGCAATCTTCAGCTTCATCACCTCACGGCGGACCATCACATCCAGCACCGCGCGGTAGTCGGACGCGTCAGCAATGTACTGGCGCTCCAGAAAGTTGGGTATCAGTGCCTCAACCTGGCTCTTGGTGATGTCAACGCCATTGAGGGTGGCCAGGGCAGGGTCCTGTGCCATCTCCGCCATGGCGCCCCCCAGGGGCAGCAGCAGGGCCAGCAGGAGGGCCAGCATTTTTTTGTTCATTCTCATGTTCCTTTCACGGGCTCGTTCGCCTGCCATTATCGCACAGCGGCCTGGTGGCCGCAAGCAAAGCCGGGCAGTTGTTACAGTTTCTTCACGGATCAGGCATCGCGCAGCACAGCCACCTGGCCATCCACGTCAGAGCGCGTGCGCAGGATGGTGTTGCGCGCCTGCCGGGCCGCCAGCAGGTAGGAGATGGCCTGCCCGTTCATCACCTCGCCGGGCACCACCACCGGAATGCCCGGGGGGTAGACCACGATGGTCTCGGCCATGACATAGCCCTCGGACTGCTCAAGGGGCAGGCTGATGAAGGGGGCGCGCTCGGCGGTGGCGATGGGCACCTTGCTTTGCACCCGGGGCGCCATGAGGGGCAGCTTGACCGCGCTGGCGGGGGAAAGCCGGCTGTCAATTTCCAGCAGGGCATCCCCCAGGCGGCCCAGGCTGTCCACCGTATCCCCCATGCCGGTCATCGCCAGCACCCCCTGGGGGGTGATCATCTCCGGCTCTGTGGCGTGGCCCCCGCGCAGCAGCTCGGCCAGCTCATAGCCGGAGATGTGGGTGTTGATGGTGGAGATGTAGATTTTGCTGGGCTCCAGGCCGTACACGTTGTCCAGCTGCAAGCCGCGCTCTTTGCCATAGCCCAGCACGCGCAGGTGGCGCAGCCCCAGCGCCTTTTGGTGGAAGGCCTCCAGCGCCTCCGCCCAGGCGGCAAACAGCTCCTCCCCGCGGTCCCTCAGCAGGCGCACACAGCCGTCAATGCTGGCCAGCAGCAAAAAGGAAGGGCTGGTGGTCTCAAAAATGGCCAGCTGGCGCTGCATCTCGTTGGCCAGGGCGGGGGTGCGCACATGGGCCAGCGCGGTCTGGGTGAGGGAGGGCAGGGTCTTGTGCAGCGAATGGATCACGATGTCCGCCCCCGCGCTGAGCGCGCCCCTGGGGAAGTGGGGCGACAAGCCCAGGTGGGGGCCGTGGGCCTCGTCCACCAGCACGGTCAGCCCGTGGCGGTGGGCCAGGGCGATGATGGCGCCCAGGTCGCTGAGCACGCCCTCATAGGTGGGGCTGGTGATGATGAGCACCCGCGCCTCCCGGTGCCGGGCGATGGCGCGCTGGATGTCCTCCAGGGACATCGAGGCGTTGATCTGGTAGCGCAGGTTGGTCTGCGGGTAGATGAAGTGCGGGCGCAGGTTGTTCAGGGCCAGCGCGTTGTAGACCGATTTGTGGCAGTTGCGCGCCATCAGCACGCTGTCCCCGGGGGCTGTGACCGCGCGGATGGCGGACAGCAGGCCGACCGTGGAGCCGTTGACCAGAAAAAAGCTGTGGTTCGCGCCAAAGACCGCCGCCGCCTGTTCCATGGCCTCCCTGAGCACGCCCTGGGCGGCGTGCAGGTGGTCAAAGCCCTTGATTTCGGTGATGTCCAGGTGGGCGGCCAGGGTTTTTAAATAGGGCGCCATCTCTATGTTGCGCTTGTGCCCGGGCATGTGCATGGGCAGGGTGGCCGGGCAGGCGGCCTGCAGGAGTTCAAGCAAAGACTGGGCCATCGCGAACCTCACTTCGTGTATTCAGCCTGGGGCGCGTAATGAATGCCCGTGCGCCGCAAGGCATTATACGCATGGAACAGCCCGGCGCGCAAGACAGAAGCACAGCCCGCGCCCTGGTCAGGGCACAAAAAAACTGCCGGGTGGGCAGTTTTTTTGTGGTTGTCTATGGCTGGTTTTCATCCACGGTGAAACCCTGCTGCGTGCCGGCAGCCTGGTCCGGCGGGTCGGTGGGCAGGGGGGTGGGCGCCGCGCTTTGCGCGGCCAGCTGCGCCAGGGTATCCAGCGTTTTGCGGTCAGCGCTTCCGCTCTGGGACAGGTTCATGTCCTTCTGAAAGGCGCGAACCGCGTTTTTGGTGCCGTCCAGGAAGGTGCCCGTGACCGTGCCCTGGTAGTAGCCCAGCTCCTTGAGCTTGCTTTGCAGCCAGAACACATCGCTGCCCTCGCTGCCTGTCTTCAGGTTGCGGTTGATCTCCGGCATCTTGGCACTGTCAAAATGAGGCGTGGGGCTGGGCGCGGGGGTGACGTTGTGCAAATAGGTTTTGCTGTTGTAGCTGCCTGGCTTGTGGGCGGCCTTGAGCTCCGGGTCCAGCGGCGCGTCCTCATGGATGTACACCTGGGTGCCCTCGCCGATGTTGTCGTACATCCACTTGGCATCGGCCACCGTCAGGCGGATGCAGCCGCGGGAGGCACGAGAGCCCAGCTTGCGCACCGAGCCGGTACTGACTGATTTGACGTCGTAGCTGTTGTAGATGACGGAATGGAAAGCGATATACTTGTCGATGCGCAGCCACCAGCGCGCCTTCACGTTGCCCCAGTTGGGGAACTCCGCCCAGCGCGCCTTGCGCCCGTTCAGGGTGTAGGTGCCCGGTTTGCTGGGATAGTTCTTCGTGCCGGTGGAGGTGTGGAAAATCCGGTCCAGGATGGTGTAGGTGCCCTGCTCATCCCGCGCGTAAATCTTGACCAGCTGGTTGTTGACATCCACCTCCACAAAGTAGGGTATGGGCGCCGGGGTGGGGCTGGGCTTGGGCGCCTCACCTGAGCGGACAACATCCAGGGCAAAGAGCGCGTTCCAGGTCTGCTCCCCCACCACGCCATCTGCGGTCAGGCCGTTGTGCTGCTGGAACTTCTTGACCGCGTTGAAGGTGTGCTCATAGTAGCCGCCGGTCACCTTGCGGTCGAAGAAGCCCAGCACGGTGAGGCGCTCCTGGATGAGGCTGACGTTCTTGTTTTTGGAGCCGTAGGAGATGACCCCGGTGTAGGCGGCGTCAGCCGGCGGGCTGGGCAACGGCCGGGGGGTCGCGTTGGGGTCCTGCGTGGGCATGACGATGTCGTCTGAATACAGTTTGATCAGGCTGGCCACATCTGCCCGGCCGGTCTTCTCCAGGCCGTTGTCCTTTTGGAAATTGCCCATGGCGGCCGTGGTGCCGTCCAGGTAGTTGCCGGAAATCTGGCCCCAGTAGTAGCCCAGCTCGCTCAGGCGGGTCTGCAGGCGGCTGACATCCTTGCCTGAGTCGCCCTTCTTCAGCGGCCGGTGGGCATCGCCAAAGATGATTTCCTGCACGTCCAGGTCGGCGATGCCGGTGACCTCCAGGCCATAGGCTTCCTGTACGGCGCGCACCGCCTTGCGGGTAACCTCCATGTAGTTTCCGGAGACAGGGCCGTTGTAGTAGCGCAGGTCCTTCAAACGGGTCTGCAGCTGCTTGACATCCTCGCCCTTGTCACCGTATTTCAGCTCCCGGCCCTCGGAGGTGACAATGGCCAGGTCCTCCCCCAGCCCCGCGTCCCCATCCTGCTCCGCCATCACTGGGAGCAGCAGCATCAGCAGGGCCAGCAAGAGCGTCAGCGTCCTTTTCATTCAATAACCTCACAAGCGTATTTGCGGCTTAACTGTAACAAATGTGTTACGGGAATGCAAGGCTTGTATCAGAATAATATCTTTTTGAAATAATTGTTCACAAATAAGCCGGCTTGGCCTGCCTGTAGTGCGCGGCCTGGGACTCAAACAAGGTGTAGTACAGGCCCTGTTGATCCTTCATCAGCTGCTGGTGGGTGTCAAAGGCCTGGACCTTGCCCTCATCCAGCACCAGGATGCGGTTACAGAAGACGCTGCTGCTCATGCGGTGGGAAATGAAGATCACCGTGCGCGAGCGCGCCATGTGGTTCATCTGTTCATAAATCGCGGCTTCCGCCATGGGGTCAAGCGCCGAGGTCGGCTCATCCAGAATCAGGAGGGAGGCATCCTTGTACAGGGCGCGCGCCAGCGCCACCTTCTGCGCCTGGCCGCCTGAGAACTCTGTGGCGTTCTCATCAAAGGACTTGCCAAACAGGGTGGCCTTGCCTTTGGGCAGGTCGGCGATGGCCTGCGCGATGCCCGCTTCATGGATGACCCTGTGAAACAGCTCGGGGTGGGCATTCACCGGCGCGCAGGTGATGTTCTCCTCAATGGAAAAGTGAAAAAGCCTGAAATCCTGGAAAACAGCGGCCAGCTGCCGCCTTAATGAAGCCAGGTCATAATCCCGGATGTCCGTATCGTTGATGAGGATGCGCCCGGCGGTGGGTTCATACAGCCGGCACAGCAGCTTGACAATGGTGCTTTTGCCCGCACCGTTGCGTCCCACGATGCTGACCCGCTCGCCCTGTTTGATGTCAAAGCTGACCTGGTCCAGCACCAGGGCATCTGATTTGGGATACCTGAAGGAAACCTCCTCAAAGCGGACGCTGTGGATGGTGCCCAGCTCAGCGCCGCCTGTGTGCGTTTCAGCATCCGGGATGTCCATCAGCTTGGCCAGCGGTTCCAGGAAGTTGAGGTAGCGGAAAAAATCGATGATGTGCTGCCCCAGGGCGATGATGGCGGATGAAAAGCTGATGGCGGCGGAAACGTACAGGGTCAGCCCGCCCACGGTGATGGCGCCGTCCAGCGCGCGGCTGCCCACATAGGCGTAGGCCAGGGCAGTCTGCAACACGATAACAACCTGGAAAAACCCCAGATACAGCGCGCTCTTGCGGTAAAAGGCCCCAAACCAGGTGTTGATTTCATGGTTGTAGCGCTTCACGGTCTCCCCCAGCATGGTCGCCATGCCGTAGAGGCGGAAGTCCTTCTGGCCATCGGGCTGAAAGCATTGCCCGGCATAATACCCATAGCGGCGGTTGACTGGCAGCAGCTCGGCAAAGAAGCGCTGCTGATAGATGGAAAAACGCGACTGGATCAGCAGCATCAGGCCCACACACAGCAGCAGGCCGATGACCAGCAGCACACCCAGCCGCAGCATCGGCACCACCAGGCTCGCCACGGTCACCAACTGGTTGACGCTGTCCAGCGCGCTGGTCACCAGGTGCGCAGTCGCGCTCTGGTTGCGGATGGCGAAGCTGGCGCGCTCACGCAGGTCCAGGTAGTACGGATCCTCCAGCATATGAAAGGGGATGGACATCAGTTTGTCGGCAAAAGCGCGGTCAATCCGGATGTATACCTGGCTTTCTTTCACAGTCCGGCCGTGCTGGACGACCCGCTTGAGCAGGGCAAACAGCAGGTTGGTCAATGCGATGGCCGCCACCCAGAACAAGGGGTCCCCGCCCTGTCCCTGGCCCAGCAGGGCGTCAATCAACAGGGGCGGCAGCATAACATTGGCCAGCACCTGGCCGGAGTGAGTCAGGGCGGAAAAGACAAGCAGGGCAAAATAGGTTTTGTCAACCTGCCAGACCAGCTTCAGGAGCACGGCGAAACGGCGGCCGGTTTTCATGCGCTGGCCCCCTCCTGGTAATACCTGCCCTGCAGGGTGAACATCTCCCTGTAGGTGCCCCCCAGCGCCATGAGCTCCTCGTGGCTGCCGTATTCCCGCAGGCCCTCACCGTCAATGAGGGCAATCTTGTCACAAAACTGCGTGCTGGCCAGGCGGTGGGAGATGTAGATGGCTGTCTTGTCCAGGGTGAGCGCGTCAAAGGACTGGTAGATATCCTTTTCCGCCAGGGCGTCCAGGGCAGCGGTGGGCTCGTCCAGAATGACGCAGCCCCCGCCCTTGTACAGGGCGCGCGCGATGGCCAGGCGCTGCTGCTCGCCACCGGAGAGCACGATGCCGTCCTCTTCAATCACCTTCAGCATCATGCTGTCCATGCCCTTGTCCAGGCTGCACACCTTGTCCCACAGGCCAGCCTTGGTCAGCGCGTCCTGCACGCGCCCGCGATCGATCCTGTCCAGGCTGGCGGCCACGTTCTGCGCCAATGTGAAGGCGTAGACGTTGACATCCTGAAAAACCACGGCAAAGAGCCGCATCAGCTCGCTCTTGCGGTATTCATGAACCGGGTGGCCGTTGATCAGCACCTCCCCCGCGTCCGGCTGAAAGAACCCGCACAGCAATTTGACCAGGGTGGTCTTGCCCGCGCCGTTGACGCCCACCAGGGCCAGGCGCTGGCCGGCGGGCACGCGCAGGGAGAAGTCAGTCAGCACATTCCTGTCGCTGCCCGGGTACCTGAAGGTCACCTTCTCAAAGGCCAGCTCCACCGCGGGGATCCTGTCGGGAAAACCGCGCTGGCCCCCCTCGGTGTTCAAATCCTCATCCATGAAGCGGAAGTAATCCTCCACATACATCAGCTCCCGCCGCATGGCGCTGAGGTGCCCGGTCAGCTCCTCCATTTGCGTGCGCAAAGCCAGCGCGGCCATCAGGTACATGGAGAATTCCGCGATGGGCAGGCCGTTCATCACAGCGCGCGCCAACAGGCCGTAGGTGAGCAGGTCTGCAAGCAGCAAAGCGGGCAGGGCAAGGGCCGCCATCAAAAACTCACGGTTCTGGATGGCCTTGAACACCTTCATGTAGGCCGCGATGACCTGTTCAAAATTGTCCAACACCCGCCCCTTGAGGTCATACAGGCGCACGTCTTTGCCGTAGGCCACATCCCGGGAGGTGTTTGTAAACACCCTGAGGCGCCGCTCCTGCCTGGCGGATGCCTCCTTCCTGGCATAGGCGTAGCGCTGGGCATGGCGGCTCAAGACAAAGGAAAGGGCCGCGTACAGCGCGGGCCCCAGCATGATGAGCGGGTGCACCAGGCTCACCAGGACGGACAGGCCAATGATGAGGATGAGCACCGCGGGCAGGAAGAAGAGCCTGCGATACACATCTTCCACCCCGTTCTCGTTTCCCGAACAGGCGTTGAAGGCGCGCGCCCATTTCTGGTTGAAGGCCGTGTCCTCAACATACTGATAATCCATGTTGATCAGTTTGATGGTCTGATCGCTTATGTAGCCGATGCGCAGCGCGGTCAGGCGGGGCATGGACACATCCTGAAACCACTCCCGGCCAAAATGGATGAGGGCGCCGGCCAGGAAGAAAACCAGAACAATGACGAGCAGGTCCCGGCTGTTCGCGCCTTCCCGGCCCAGCAGGGCAATGACCGCGCGGGGCAGCAGCACGCCCGGCAGCGGCTGCAACACCGCGAACAGCGTGTAGGCAAACGCCAGGCCAAACAGGGGCTTGTCAAGCCTGACCGCGTTGCCCAGCAGCCTGCGGATGGCGTGAATCCTTTTCTCCGGCATACAACCTCCTCGCCGCTGGCAGGCTCCGGCGCGACGCACAGGGCCCGGACCTGACGCTATCGGTTTCAGGCCTTGTTTTCTTCCGTATACAACAGCTGGCCCATCCGCACACCCATGGCTGAGGCCATCATCAGGCCGCGGGTCCAGCCGCTGGAATCGCCCAGGGAATAAAAGCCGGTGATGTTGGTATGCAAATGCCCGTTCATTTTGACGCGGTTGGAGTAAAACTTCAGCTCAGGCGAATACAGCAGGGTTTCAGGCGACGCAAAGCCGGGCACCACCAGGTCCATGGCCTGGATGAAGGCGATGATGTTGGTCATGGCGCGGAACGGCATGGCGGCGGTGATGTCGCCGGCCACCGCGTCCTTCAGGGTGGGCTTCACGTTGGCGCGCTGCAGCTCGCGCTCCCAGGTGCGCTTGCCGACCAGGATGTCACCAAAGCGCTGCACCAGGATGTGGCCGTTGGCCAGCATGTTGGTCAGCTCCCCCACCTTTTGCGCGTAGGCGATGGGCTGGTTGAAGGGGGTGGTGAAGTTGTGTGAGGACAGGATGGACAGGTTGGTGTTGGGGGATTTCATGTCCTTGTAGCTGTGGCCGTTGACCACGGCCAGGTCGTTGTCATAATTTTCCTGGCTGACAAAGCCCCCAGGGTTCTGGCAGAAGGTGCGCACCTTGTCGCGGAAGGGGGCGGGGTAGCCCACGAACTTGCCCTCGTACAGCGCCAGGTTGACTTCCTCCATGACCTCATTGCGCACCTCCACCCGCACCCCGATGTCCACCGTGCCGGGCTGGTGGGCAATGCCGTGCTCCTGGCAGATTTTTTCCAGCCAGTCCGCGCCGCGCCTCCCGGTGGCGGCGATGGTGTCCCGGGCGCGGATTTCCCGGCGGCCGCTGCCATCGGGCTGCTCCACAATCACCCCCACGCAGTGGCTGTTGGTCAAAATCAGGTCCACACAGTTGACGCCAAAGAGGATCTCCACGCCGTTTTCCAGCAGGAAGGCCTGGATGGCCCCATATATCTGCTGGGCGCGCTCGGTGCCCATGTGGCGGATGGGGCAGTCCACCAGGCGCAGGCCGGCGCGGATGGCGTCCCGGCGGATGCGCTTGACACGCTCATCTTCCACCTGGCCCACCACCGCGGTGTCCGCGCCAAACTCCAGGTAAATCCGGTCGGTATAGTCAATCAGCTGCTGGGCCAGCTCCTCCCCGATGAGCTCTGGCAGCTGGCCGCCCACCTCATGGGAAAGGGACAGCTTGCCGTCGGAAAAGGCGCCCGCGCCCGCGAACCCTGTGGTGATATGGCAGTAGGGCCGGCAGTTGACGCAGCGGCCGGTGGTGCCCTTGGGGCAACGGCGCCGGCCAATGGGCTGGCCCTTTTCAATGATAAGCATCTTCTTCTTGCTGCCCCTGCGGATCAGCTCCAGCGCGGTAAAAATGCCCGCCGGGCCCGCGCCGACAATCACCAGGTCATAAGCCATGGAAAGTCCCTCCGTCTGTCGGTATGCCAACCTTCATCATATGGACTTCATAAACGCTTGTCAAACAATGAGGAGCTGCCAGGCGCGGCAAACCGCATTTGTGTGCAGTTTGCCGGTTGACGGGCAGGGGCGCCACGGCTATAATAAGGGCACGGTCGCCATCCGCCGTGAGAACGGTGTTATTCAGGCGAGATGTGCGAAGGGGGGGAGAGAACAGTGTCTGAGATCCGCGTGAAGGAAAATGAAACGCTTGAGAGCGCCCTGAAACGCTTCAAGCGCCAGTGTGCCCGCAGCGGCGTGCTGGCTGAGGTGCGCAAGCGTGAACATTATGAGAAGCCCAGCGTCAAGCGCAAGAAGAAGGCGGAAGCCGCCCGCAAGCGCAAGTATTAAGGCCAGGCTTTCGAAAACCCGTCAGCTGACGGGTTTTTTCTTGCCCTCCTGTCCATCTCATGGTACCATGCGTGCGGAACAACCGCATCAGACCGCGCTCACGCGGAAAAAACCAGCCCGGCCGGGACACAATCCGCCCGGCAGTTTGTCTGTTTTGCTTGCGGCACCCCCATCCGGGTGCTATAATAACCGTGGCAGAAATGGCTGCCTGAAAGACGCAGCCCGGTAATGCGCGGGTGTATTGTAAGGAGGAACTCATGATAAAAATTGGCATCAACGGCTTTGGTCGCATCGGCGGCCTGATTCTGGCTTCAACCCTGGAGCGCAAGGACATGCAGGTTGTCGCGATCAATGACCCCTTCATTGATGTGGAATATATGGTCTACATGATCAAGTATGACACCGTGCACGGGCGCTTTGACGGCACTGTCAGCGCGGACCCGGCCAACAACACCCTGACCGTCAACGGCAAGACCATCAAAGTGTATGACAAAATGAACCCGGATGAGATTCCGTGGGCGGAAGCCGGGGCTGAATATATCGCCGAGGCCACCGGCGTGTTCACCAACACCGAAAAGGCCAGCCTGCACCTGAAGGGCGGCGCCAAGAAGGTGATCATCACCGCGCCCGCCAAGGACAAGGAAATCCCCATGTTTGTCATGGGCGTCAACCACAAGACCTACAACAAGGACATGGTCATCGTGTCCAATGCCTCCTGCACCACCAACTGCCTGGCGCCCCTGGCCAAGGTCATCAACGACAAGTATGGCATCAAGGAAGGCCTGATGACCACCGTGCACTCCATCACCGCCACGCAGAAGACGGTGGATGGCCCCTCCAAGAAGGACTGGCGCGGCGGCCGCGCGGCCAGCGCCAACATCATCCCCTCCTCCACCGGCGCCGCCAAGGCGGTGGGCGTGGTGCTGCCCGAGCTGAAGGGCAAGCTGACCGGCATGTCCTTCCGCGTGCCCACGATCAATGTGTCCGTGGTGGACCTGACCGTCACCCTGAAGACCCCCACCACCTATGAGGACATCAAGGCCACCATGAAGGCCGCCTCCCAGAGCAAGGAATACGAAGGCATCATCGGCTACACCGAGGATTCCGTGGTCTCCAGCGACTTCATCCACGACGCGCGCACCAGCATCTTTGACGCGGGCGCGGGCATCATGCTCAACGAAACCTTCGTGAAGCTGGTCGCCTGGTATGACAACGAGTGGGGCTATTCCAGCAAGGTGGTGGACTTCATCCATCACATGGCCACTGTGGACGCCAAGTAATCCCACAAAGACCAATTCAGCCGCCGGGGGACCGGCGGCTTTTTGTGTATGTCGGTTCTTTACAGCGCGCCGACCACCGGGTGGGGCTGGTAGGGCTCCGCCAGCCAGGCCAGTTCCCCGGGGCTCAGCTTCATATCCACCGCGCGGGCCGCGTCCGCCAGGTGATGGGCCTTGGTAGCGCCGATGACCGGGGCAGCCAGCATCTGTTGGTGCAGCAGCCAGGCCAGGGCCACCTGCGACATGGACATCCCTCTTTTTTCCGACAGCTCCTCCACGCGCCGCACGATGAGGCTGTCCATTTGCGCCGTCGCATCATACTTGGATTTGGCGGTGCTGTCCGTCTTCAGGCGCACGGTGGGCGCGTCCTCCTGCCTGCGGGAGAGGCGGCCGGAGGCCAGCGGGCTGTAGGGGGTGAGCGCCACGCCCGCGTCCTGGCAGTAGGGCACCATCTCGCGCTCATCCTCGCGGTAGAGCAGGTTCCAGTGGTTCTGCATGGAGATAAAATTATGCAAGCCGTGGCGGCTGGCAGCGTTGCGCATCTTCTGGAACTGCCAGGCGTACATGGCTGAGGCGCCCAGGTAACGTGCCTTGCCCATCTTCACGACGTCGCTCAGGGCCTCCATGGTCTCCTCCACCGGGGTGTGGTGGTCAAAGCGGTGGATGATATACAGGTCCACATAATCGGTGCCCAGGCGCTGCAGGCTGCCGTCGATGGCGGACAGAATGTGCTTTCGGGACAGGCCGGAACGGTTCCTGCCCTCCCCCATGGGGAAGAAGACCTTGGTGGCGATGACCACCTCGCTGCGGTTGGCAAAATCCCGCAGCGCCCGGCCCAGAAACTGCTCGCTGGTGCCCTGGGAGTAGACATCGGCGGTATCAAAGAAGTTGATGCCCAGGTCCAGCGCCTGCCTGATCAGGGCACGGGACGCCGCTTCCGGAAGCACCCAGTCATGAATCCAGCGGCCCCGCTCGCCAAAGCTCATGCAGCCCAGGCACAGGCGGGAAACCTCCAGGCCGCTGCGCCCCAACTTGGTATATTCCATCTCGCTTCCTCCTCTTATTTTCCGACGCAGAACCTGGAGAAGACCTCGTCCAGCAGCGCTTCGCTGTAGTTGTCGCCCGTGACCTGCCCCAGCAGCGCCAAGGCCTCGTTCATGTCCACCGCGCACAGGTCCAGGGGCAAATCATCCTCCATCGCCTGCGCGGCACGCGCCAGCGCCTGGGCTGCCTGATCGGCCAGGCGCATGTGCCGCTCCAGGGTGAGCGAATTAAGCCCCGGCTGGCCAGCCGCCGCGCGCAGGCGGCGGCGCAGCTCATCCAGCCCCTCCCCGCTGCGGGCGGACACGGTGAGCAGCTGGTTTTCCGGAATGTCTTCGTGTTCCTTCAGCCAGGCCGGATAGGCGGCGTGCGGGGCCAGGTCGGACTTGTTGAGCAGGTAGAGGTTGTCCCGGCCTGCGATCAGCCGCAGGATGGCCTCGTCTTCCGCCTCCGGGCCCTGCTCCATGTCCAGCACCATCAGGCGCAGGTCCGCGCTGTTGATGGCGTCCAGCGCCCGCTGGACGCCCAGGCGCTCCACGCTGTCCTGGCTCTCACGGATGCCGGCGGTATCACGCAGGCGCACGCGGATGCCGTCCAGGTCGATGCTGCCCTCCACCGTGTCCCTGGTGGTGCCGGGGATGTCGGTCACGATGGCCCGGTTCTCCAGCAGCAGGGCATTGAGCAGGGAGGACTTGCCCGCGTTGGGCTTGCCGCACAAGGCCACCTGCAGGCCTTCCTGCAGGATGCGCGCGCCGCGCAGGTCACAGGCCGCGCGCAGGCGCTCTGACAGGGCAAGCAGCGCCGGGGCCAGCTGTCCCACCGCCTCCTGCTGGTCAATCTCCTCCGGATAGTCAATCGCCGCGGTCACGCCGGCCATCAGGCCAATCAGCTCGGTCTGGGCATCCTGCACAAAGCGCAGCGTGCCCCCCTGCAGCTGGCGCAGGGCCGCCCGCGCTGCCTGCGCGCCACTGGCGGACACCAGCTGCATCACCGCCTCCGCCTGGCTTAAATCCAGACGACCGTTTTCAAAGGCGCGGCGGGTGAACTCCCCGGGCGCGGCCGGGGCGGCCCCCAGGGCATACAGGGCGGCAAGCACCTGATGGGCCACCTGCTCTCCCCCATGCACCTGCAGCTCCGCCACGTCCTCGCGCGTGTAGCTGCGCGGCGCCTTCATCAGCACCGCCATGCATTCATCCAGCGTCTGGCCCTGATGCACCAGGTGGCCATATGTGAACCGGCGCTCCCGCATCTCCTTCTTCTGCCCGGCAGGCACAAACAGGGTGCGCAGCAGCTCCTCCGCGCGCGGGCCGGAGACGCGGATGACAGCCAGCCCCCCTGTGCCGGGCGGCGTGGCCAGGGCGGCGATGGTGGTGTGCTCAAGGTTGTGGCTCATGCTGCCAGTATAGTCAGGCGCGCCAAGGCCCGCAAGCCTTCGTTGAAAGCGTTGGTCCCTTGGGCTATAATGCGGGTATAAGGAGGGCAAACATGGCCTTTACGCACCTGCACCTGCATACGGAATACAGCCTGCTGGACGGCGCCTGCCGCATCAAGCCGCTGGTGGCGCATGTCAAGGCGCTGGGCATGGATTCCGTGGCGGTGACCGACCACGGGGCGCTGTACGGCGCGGTGGATTTCTACAAGGAATGTGTCGCCCAGGGCATCCACCCGGTCATTGGCTGCGAGGTGTATGTGGCCCCCAACCGGCATGAGAAAAGCGGCGTCAACCGCGAGAACAGCCACCTGGTGCTGCTGTGTGAGAACATGACCGGCTACCGCAACCTGATGAAGCTGAGCAGCGCGGGCTTTACCGAGGGCTTTTACTACCGCCCGCGCATTGACCTGGAGCTGCTGGAACAGCACGCGGAAGGCCTGATCGCCACCTCCGCCTGCCTGTCCGGCGAGCTGCCCAGGCTGCTGCTGGAGGGCCGCTACGAGGATGCCAGGGCGCACGCGCTGAACATGCAGCGCATCATGGGCGCCGGCAACTATTTCATTGAGCTGATGGACCACCACATCCACGAGGAGAAGCTGGTGCTGCCCCAGCTGGTCAAACTGTCCGGGGACACAGGCATCCCCCTGGTGGTGACCAACGACTGCCACTACCTGCGCAAGGAAGACGCCCCTGCCCAGGAAGTGCTCATGGCCATCCAGACAGGCAAGACGCTGGAGGACAGCCAGCGCCTGCGCATGGAGACTGAGGAACTGTACGTGAAGAGCGAGGCGCAGATGCGCGCCCTCTTCCCCCACCTGGGTGAGGCCATCGACCGCAGCCACGAGATTGCCATGCGCTGCCGGGTGGCCTTTGATTTTTCCTCCCACCACCTGCCCCACTACATCCCCAATGAGGACACCGGGGAGGACCACAGCGACCTGCTGAAGCGCCTGTGCCTGCAGGGCCTGCATGCGCGCTACCCGGACCAGCCCCAGGCCGCGCTGGAGCGGCTGCACTATGAGCTGGATGTCATCAACAGCATGGGCTTTGTGGATTATTTCCTCATCGTGTGGGATTTCATCCGCTACGCACGGGAGCAGGACATCATGGTGGGGCCGGGGCGCGGCAGCGGCGCGGGCTCCATCGTGGCCTACTGCCTGAACATCACCCAGCTGGACCCGCTCAAGTACAGCCTGCTGTTTGAGCGCTTTCTGAACCCGGAGCGGGTCTCCCTGCCTGACCTGGACATCGACCTGTGCTATGA
Organism: Clostridiales bacterium; assembly: GCA_012728815.1. GTDB lineage: Bacteria > Bacillota > Clostridia > Christensenellales > Aristaeellaceae > UBA6115. Next base: position 14,258 of record JAAYEI010000037.1, on the reverse strand, counting down.
GCGCCGCCAGGAGGTCATCGACTATGTGGCGGACAAATACGGGCACGACCACGTAGCGCAGATCATCACCTTTGGCACCATGGCAGCCCGCGGCGTCATCCGGGATGTGGGGCGCGTGCTGGGGTACAGCTACCAGGAGGTTGACCAGGTGGCCAAGCTGGTGCCCATGGAGCTGAACATGACGCTGGAGAAGGCGCTGCTGCAAAACCCGCAGCTGGCGCAGCTGGCGCTGGAAAACACCCGCGTGAAAAAGCTGCTGGACACGGCGCAGCTGCTGGAGGGCATGCCCCGGCACGCGGCCACCCACGCCGCGGGCGTGCTGATTACCCAGAACCCGCTGACAGACTATGTGCCCCTGCAAACCAACGACCAGGTCATCACCACCCAGTACGCCATGGGCAACATCGCGGAGCTGGGCCTGCTCAAGACCGATTTCCTGGGCCTGCGCACGCTGACCGTAATCCGCGACGCCCTGGCGCTGATGGCCCAGGATGGCGTGATCATGCGGGAGGACCGCATCCCCATTGATGACCCTGCCGTCTACCGCATGCTGTCCCAGGGGGACACGGACGGCGTGTTCCAGCTGGAGGGCGCGGGCATGCGCAGCTTCATCGCGGACATGCAGCCGGAGCGCTTTGAGGACATCATCGCCGCCATCTCCCTGTACCGGCCCGGACCCATGGCTTCCATCCCCCGCTTCATCAAGGGCAAGAACCAGCCCGACAGCATCCGCTACGCCACGCCGGAGCTGGAGCCCATCCTGGGGGTCACCTACGGGTGCATGGTGTACCAGGAGCAGGTGATGCAGATTGTGCGCGACCTGGCCGGCTTCAGCTACGGGCGCAGCGATGAAATCCGCCGCGCGATGAGCAAGAAGCAGAAAAGCGTCATGGAACGCGAACGCCAGGCCTTCATCCACGGGGACGTGGCCAAGGGTGTGCCCGGCTGTGTGGGCCGGGGCATTCCCGAACACATCGCCCAGGGCATCTATGAGGAAATGACCGCCTTTGCCAGCTATGCCTTCAACAAATCCCACGCCGCGCCCTACGCGCTGCTGAGCGTCAAGACTGCCTGGCTCAAGTGCCATTACCCCGCCCAGTTCATGGCGGCGCTGATCAACTCCTACCTGGGTTCGGCATCCAAGGTGGCCGCCTATGTACAGTTTTGCCGCCGCAAGCACATTCCGGTGTTGCCCCCGCTGATCAACCATTCCCATGTCAAGTTCACGGTGGACAGCCAGCAGGGCCAGCCCGGAATCCGGTTTGGGCTCAACGCCATTAAGAGCCTGGGCGAGAAAGCGGCCAGCCATATCGTGCAGGAGCGCGAGCAGGGCCCCTACCAGGACATCTTCGATTTTTGCCGGCGCATGGACGGCAGCTTTGTCAACAAGCGCGCGGTGGAGGCGCTGATCAAGGCGGGCGCCTTTGACGGCCTGGGCGGCACCCGCATGCAATGCATGCAGGTATATGAGCAGGCGATGGACGCGCAGGCCAAGGCAAGGCGTGGGCACAACCGCAACCAGCTCTCCCTGTTTGACGTGGCGCGGGAAGACATCCGGGACGTTGGGGTTGTCACCTACCCCGATGTGGGCGAATACCCGAAGAACACCCTGCTGGCGATGGAGAAGGAGGTCACAGGGGTGTACATCACCGGGCACCCGCTGGACGCCCACGCGCAGGCGCTGGACCAGCTGCAGTGGAACACCGCGGTGCTGGAGGAGCTGGCCGAGCGGGAGGACCGTGGCATCGGTGAGGATGGCAGGCAGGTGCGACTGGGCGGTTTGGTGGCCGGCATCAAGCAGAAGGCCACCCGCCGGGGCGGGCTGATGGCCTTTGTGGCGCTGGAGGACCTGACCGGGCAGGTGGAGTGCCTGTTCTTCCCCCGGGTGTGGGAGCAGGCGGCCACCCGGCTGCAGGAGGACAGCGCCTGGCTGTTTACCGGCAAGCTGTCCATCACCGAGGACAGGCCGCCCAGCCTGGTGGTGGACAGGATTGAGCCCCTGGCACCAGCCGCGGTTGCCCCGCAGCCCGCCATGACCCCCGGCCCGCGGGAGGATGAGGCCTTGCTTGCCAAGAACGCCCCAATCAAGCTATACTTACAGATAACCCGTGAGCAGATGCCCCAATGCGAAGCGCTGCTCAAGCGCCAACCGGGGAACATCCCCATTTTCCTGTACTTCAAGCAGGAACGCCAAACCCTGCTGGCCCCCCGGGACTGGTGGGTGAAGGAGGCGCTGGACGCCCGCGCTGACTTGCTGACGGTGCTGAACATTGAACAAATCAAGGTGGTGAACAAGACAGAATGAACAGAATGTTTTTGACGGTTCCCGCCAGCCCTGAATGGGGTCTGGTGGTGCGCACTTCCCTGGGAGCGGTGGGCGTGATGGCCAACCTTTCCCTGGATGTGATTGATGATTTGCGCAGCGCGGTGGAGGAAGCCTTTGAGCTGGTCACCCATCAGGAAAGGCTGGTTGAAAAGGTGACCCTGAGCTGCAAGATGGAGGAAGGGCAGATTTTCATCACCCTGGAAGCGCAGCGCGCGCCGGATGCCCAGGCCTGTGACATGATGGACCCGGAGGTGGCCCAGCTGATCATCGGCACACTGGTCACCGAGGTGAAGCTGGAAGGAGACCAGTGCGGCATTTACACCGTGCGGATGTCCTTGCCAACAGGAGCATAAGCAGTGATGAACGCAGACGATATCCACAACGCGGCGATGCGCTACTCGCTGGAGCAGACCAAGGAGGCCCTGGACGATGCTGTCGATGTGGCCCTGCCCCTGTGCAATGCCATAGCGGCGCGCTTTACCGGGCGCGGGATAGAACTGGAAGACCTGCGCCAGGTGGCCGCGATGGCCCTGGTGAACGCGCTCAAGGGCTTTGACCCAAGCCGCGGCCTTCGCTTTACGACCTATGTCACCCCCACCATCACCGGCACAGTGCGCAACTACATCCGCGACCGGGCCCAGCTGGTGCGCACGCCCCGCGGGCTGCGCGAGCAGGGCATGCAGATGGACCGGGTGGTTGAGCAGATTACCCAGCGCCTGCACCGCGAACCCACCATCCCTGAGCTGGCCGAGCACCTGGGCTGGACGGTGGAGCAGGTGATCGCCGTGCACGCCTCCAAGGAGAAATCCCAGGTGTCCTCCCTGGACGCCCAGGATGAAAACGGCATGATGGTCTTTGACCACCTGGGCATCTCTGAAAAAGGCTTTGAGGACTTTGAGATGCGCGAGGACCTGCGCAAGGCCCTCATGACCCTGACCGCCCAGGAACGCAACCTGATCCGCCTGCGCTTTCAGGACCAGCTGTCCCAGCAGGCCAGCGCCAAAAAGATGAACCTCACCCAGATGCAAGTCTCCCGCATGGAGCGCCGCGTGCTGCGCCTGCTCAAGGGTGTCATGCAGACAACCTGACCTGGCTTGAAATGAAACGCAGGCCACTGAACCAGGCACTGGTGGACGCTGGGCTGTGCGAGGACAGCAAACAGGCGGCAGCCTGGGTGATGGCCGGCCGGGTGCTGGTGAACGGCCAGCCTGCCCGCGCAGGCATGTTCCTGCGCCCTGATGACCAGCTGCGATTGAAGAACCAGCTGCCCTATGCCTCAAAGGGCGGCCTGAAGCTGGCCGGGGCGCTTTCTGCGTTCAGGCTGGATGTGTCAGGCCTGGTGTGCCTGGACGCGGGCGCGTCCACCGGCGGTTTTGCAGATTGTTTACTGCAGCATGGCGCCCGTTTGGTGTATGCTGTGGACGTGGGCTTTGGCCAGCTGACCGGCACGCTGCGCCAGGACAGCCGGGTGGTCAACCTGGAGCGCACCAACCTGTCCGACCCCAGGCTGCTGACGCTTGAGCCAACGCCTGTCTTTGCCACCTGCGACCTGAGCTACCTTTCCCTGCGTGACGCGGTGCCCATCTACCAGGGCATTCTGGGCAACCAAGGCCAGCTGGTGGCGCTGGTCAAACCCCTGTTTGAGGTGGATGACAGCCAGGCCCGGCGCAGCGGCCAGCTGCAGGACCAGGCCTACGCGCCGCTGCTGCGCGACTTGAGCGCCTGGCTGAACGGCCTGGAGGACGTGCGGGTGCTTCAGGTATGTGAAAGCCCGGTGCGGGGCAGTGCCGGCACGCTTGAGTTTTTCTTCCACCTGGTATTTGGCGGTGGCCAAGCGCAGGTGGATCTGGAGGATGACATCAGGCGGAGCGTCGCGCGCGCTTTGGCCATCAATGTAGACACAAAGGCAGGTGACACAGCGTTTGAGCAAGTTTGATCAGGCCTGGGACGACCCGCAGCTGCTGAGGAAAAAGCGGCTGGTGGGCGTCATCAGCGTGGTGATTGTGGTGCTGGTGCTGGTGGCGCTGACCATCTTGCTGGGCAAGCCCATCATCGCCGCCATCCGGGACAAGGCCAGCTTCCGCGACTGGATGCAGGGCACGGGCTTCTGGAAGTATCCGCTGATGATTGGCATCATGGCACTGCAGGTTATCATCGCCTTTATTCCGGGGGAACCCATTGAAATCATCGCCGGCTACATCTTTGGCGGCTGGCTGGGCATGGTGCTGTGCCTGCTGGGCGCGGCGCTGGGCAGCGTGCTGATCATCCTGGCGGTGCGCCGGTTCGGGGTGCGGTTTGTCACCCTCTTTTTGCGTCGGGAACAGCTGGAGAACATCAAGTTTTTCAATAACTCCAAAAAGCGGGACGCCACGGTTTTCCTGCTGTTCCTCATCCCGGGCACGCCCAAGGACATCCTGACCTACCTGGCGGGCCTGGTACCCATCCACATGGGCAAGTTTATCCTGCTTACCTCAATCGCGCGCGTGCCCTCGGTGATTACCTCCACCATGGGCGGCAACCTGCTGGGCGTGCAGGAATACAAGTACGCCATCCTGACCTTCGCGGTCACCATGGCAGTCACCCTGCTGGCCACGCTGGCCTACCGGTCCTATCAGCGGCGGCAGGAAAAGAGCGCGGCAGCTGAAGAAGAGTCCAGCGCGGACAGCGCCCCGCAGCCTGTACAGGAGGAAGTGTCTCCTGCGCCTTCAGACCAGGCGGCGGCAGTTCCTGCCGGGCAGAAGGGTGAAGAAGCCGCGTTAGCAACAGCCAGCAACCCGGGACAGGAGGGCAGTGATGTTCCGCCGCAGTGAGCAGGGCCTGCAGTTTGGCGCCACGGTGCTGGAAAACCTGTTCATCACCGAATACCTGCCAGCGGCCGACGGCAAGCAGCTCAAGGTCTACCTGTACGGCCTGTACGCCAGCCAGCACCAGCTGGAAGGGCTGGACGTCACGCAACTAGCCGGCACGCTCAACATGGAGGAAGGCCAGGTGCTGGCCGCGCTGCGCTATTGGGAGCGTCGGCGCCTGGTGGAGCGGGTGAGCGACCAGCCGCCCACCTATGTCTTCCACCACATGGGGCAGCGCCTGCTCACCGGCCAGGACCAGCTCAGCGGGGATGAGCGCTACATCATCTTTTCAGAGGCGGTGAATGCCCAGCTGGGCTCGCGGCGCAAGCTGCGCGAAAGTGACATCAGCATGGCCTATGAGTGGGTGGAGGAGCTGGGCCTGCCCCAGGAGGTGGTGTTGATGCTGCTCAACCACTTTGCGGACACCAGGGGCGCGCATTTTTCCTTCAAAAGCGCGCAAACCACCGCCGTGATGATGAAGGAGGAGGGCATCTCCTCTACCGATGAGGCGGAGCAGTATTTCAGCCACAGCAAGCGCACCCACCAGGGGGCGCGGGCGGTGCTGCTGCAGTTCAACATCCGCCGGCTGCCCACCGAGCCCGAGCTGGCCCTCTACCGCAAGTGGACGGAGCAGTGGGGCTTTGATGACAAGGGCATCCTGGCCGCGGTGCAGGAGACGGTGGCAGCCAACAACCCCTCCTTTTCCTACCTCAACGGCATCCTGGAGCGCCTGAAGGCCGGGCTGAACCAAAAGACCGGCAGCAAGGTGCGCGAGCACCTGCGCCAGGAGGGGCAGGAAGCCGAGCAGGTCAGGCAGGTGCTGCAGGAGCTGGGCCGCCCCCAGGTGAGCCCCTACACCCTGCTGGCGCCCCTGCGCGCGCTGCGGGAGCGCTATTCCTTTGAGATGGTGCTGCTGGCCGCCCGCTCGGTCAGGGCGCGCGGCGGCATGTTTGAGGACCTGGAGCCCCGCCTGCTGGCCTGGGAGAAGCTGGGCTTGAGGGATGAACAGCAGCTCAAGGCCCACCTGCGCGCGCTGAAGCGTTATGAGCCCTTGATGCTGCAGGTGTTTGAGCTCAGCGGCCAGGAAGGCCGCCCGGGCGAACAGGACCTGCTGACCCTGAAGGCCTGGCAGGAGCAGGGGCACAGCGAGGAGCTAATCCTGCAGGCGGCAGGCCAGGCGCGCTCCAGCCGCAACAAGCTGGCCTACATCAGCCGGGTGCTGGACAACTGGCGCAAGAAGGGCATCAAGACCCTGGAGGCGGCGCGCCAGGAAGGCGCCCAGGCCCCGGGTGGCGGCAGGCGCAGGCTGGGCTTCCAGGATTATGACCAGGACCAGGGCAGCCAGCCCCAGGCTGCCAGCGGGCCGGATTTGCTCAAGGAAGCGAGGGAAAGCCATGGCCAATGAGCTGCTGCTGCAGGCGCTGGAGGAGTGCAAGGCGCGCCGCTTTGACAACCAGGCAGAGGAACGCCGCCGCCTGGCCCTTGCCATCAGCCTGAGCCCGCAGATCGGGGAGCTGGAGCAGGAGCGCCGTGAAGGCATCATCAAAGGCCTGCAGCTGGCCATTGAGGGCGTCCGCCCGGAGGGCATTGAGGAGCAGACCCGGCGCATCAACAGCCAGATTCTGGCGCTGCTCAAACAAAATGACCTGCCGGAGGACTACCTGGAACCGGTCTTTCAGTGCCTGGACTGCCGGGACAGCGGCTATACCGGCACGGTGCCCCGCGCCCTGTGCGGCTGCGTGTCGCGCCGCTACCATGAGCTGCTCAGCGGGGACCTGGCGCAGGACAATGGCCCCAGCTTTGAGCGCTTTGACCCCAGGGTCTTCCCCGAGGTGGACCTGGACGACCAGGGCACCACCCAGCGGATGCTCATGGAGGTCATCCGCCGCCATGCCGCGCGCTTTGCTGATGAGGTGCCCGGCGGCCGGCTCAACCTGCTGCTGTATGGCCCCAGCGGCCTGGGCAAAACCTATGTGCTGCATTCCATTGCCAGGCGCGTGCGCGAGCGGGGCACCCTCACCCTCACCCTCAACGCCAACGCGCTGCTCAACCACATCCGCCAGGCCTATTTCAGCCGGGAGGACGAGGTGGAGCAGCCCTATTACACCGTTCCGCTGCTGCTGATTGATGACCTGGGCACTGAGCCATTGTGGGAAAACATCACCCTGGAGCAGCTCTTCGCCCTGCTGGAGCACCGCATTCAAAACCGCCTGCACACGGTCATCAGCACCAACCTGCCGTTGGAGAAAATCCGCGAGCGCTACACTGCGCGCATCTACTCCCGGCTGCTGGACCAGCGCAACTCCCTGGCGCTGCAGTTCCAGGGGCAGGATGTGCGGCTGCACCGCCCGCAGGGCTAAGCGCAGGCCAGAGATGATGATGGTTTCTTAATCTTCTGAATCTTCAGCTTCTTCCATCGGCGCCCGGACGCCCTTGCCCACGCCCTCAAACAGGGCGTGTTTGCGTTCCAGCATCTCCCCCACCCGGGCAATATAGTGCGCGATGTCCTTCACGTTGGGGGCGCGCAGGATGCATTTGCGGCCAGGGTAGACCAGCTTGGACACCGCGCCCGCACCCATGGCCAGCACGGTGGTCTGGTCCTCCATCATGTCCAGGTTGTACAGGCAGACAAAGCCCGGTTTGGCGTAGCCCACGTTCTCCAGGTTGCCGGCCATGTGCTTTTGCCGGTAGATGTAGTAGGGCGCAAAGCCACGCTGGGCCGCCCGCGCCCGCGCCAGACTGACCATCTGCTCCACCTGCTGGCCCGATGGCAGGCTGTCGCCATAGCGGCGCATGTCGCTGGAGCGCTTGATGCTGAGCGTGTGCACTGTGAGCGCCTCGGGCGACAGGGCCAGCACCTGGCTGAGGCTGTGGGCAAACATGGCCGGATCCTCACCGGGCAGGCCGGCAATAAGGTCCATGTTGATGTGCGGGATGCCCGCTTCCCGGGCCTGGTGAAAGGCGGCGAGCGTCTGTGACCAGGTGTGGTCACGCCCCACCGCTCGCAGCGTGGCGTCATGCACGCTTTGGGGATTGACAGAGATGCGCCCGGCGCCGCTCGCCGCGATGGCGCGCAGCTTGCCCCGGGTGATGGTGTCCGGCCGGCCCGCCTCCACCGTCACCTCCAGCGCCTGCTCAAACAGGGGCCGGGCCGCCTCCAGCACCTGGCACAGCTGCTGTTCATCCAGCACCGTGGGCGTGCCCCCGCCGATGTACACCGAGCGGGCCGTCAGGCCCCGCGCGCGCATCAGGGCGATGGTGCCGGCAATTTCCTTGATCAGGGCGGGCACATAGGCAGACAGCTGCCTGCCATCCCCCGCCTCCCGGCTGATGAAGCTGCAATAGCGGCAGCGGCTGGCGCAAAAGGGAATGCCGATGTAACAGGCAATTTCATTTGCCCCCGCCTGGGGCAAGCCCTGCTGAACGGCGATGATTTCCTTGAGCAGGCCGGTTTTTTCATCTGAGATGCGGAAGATGTCCTGCACCTGGGCGGCTGCCTGGTCCAGTGGCAGGCCTTCCCCCATCGCGTCCAGAATGAGCCGGGTGGGCCGGATGCCCGTCAGCGCGCCCCAGGGCGGGCGGATGCCGGTGGCCTCCACCAGTGCGTCAAACAGCGCCAGCTTCAGCTGGCGCTTGTGCAAGCGCTTGATGAGCAGCGCATCCCCATATACCGCTTGCCTGGCCTGGGCGCTGGCCTTAAAGCGTCCGCTGAGGCTGGCCTCGCACACGCGCAGGCTGCCCTCCTGGCGCTGGGCCAGGGTGACGCGCAGGTCCGCCGCGTCATCCTCCCCCTCCAGGCGCGTGACAGGCCCCATGAACACATCCACAATGTCAAACAGTTCCTTGTGGAAGCCCGGCATGGGCGAACGCAGGCTGACCCTCACCTGATGATGTTGCCAGGGCCGTGGCCGGGGTAAAAGCGGCAGCCTGTGAGGGTCAGCAAGCGGCGCAGGGAGGCGCGCATCTGCTCGGCGCTGCCGCCGGGCAGGTCGGTGCGGCCATAGTCCCCGTCAAAAAGCGTGTCCCCGGTGAAGAGGTCCTCCCCCACCTTCAGGCAGACGCTGCCCCGGGAATGCCCCGGGGTGTGCAGCACCTCCAGGTCAATCCCCGCAAGGCTAAGCTTCTGGCCTTCCTCCAGGAAATCCGTGGCCTGGGGGCGCTGCTTTTCATCCCCGGCCATGCTGCCAAAGCTGTAATGGTTGTCCTCCAGCATCACGCTGTCCATCCGGTGGATGTAGATGGGGGCGTCACTGAAGGCAGGGAGCGCGCCGGTGTGGTCAAAATGCCCGTGGGTGAGCAGCACGGCGGCCACCCGCTTGCCGTTCAGGGCTGCCAGGATGCGCTGGCTTTCCGCGCCCGGGTCAATCACCAGGGCGTCATCGCGGCCGTTCTGGTGGAGGATGTAGCAGTTGGTGGCCAGCTCGCCCACTGGCAGGGTGATGATGTTCATAACAGCTCCTAAAATTGTTTGTGGGAATCCAGCAGGATGGTGACCGGGCCATCGTTGGTGAGCGTGACCTGCATGTGCGCGCGGAACACGCCGCGGGCCACCTGCAGCCCCTGATCCTCCAGGTGCCGGCAGCATAGCCCATACAGCTGGTTGGCGCGCCCGGGTTCCTCCGCCTGGGTAAAGCCTGGGCGGTTCTGACCCCTGGCATCCCCAAACAGGGTGAACTGGCTGATCACCATCACCTCGCCGCCCACATCCTGCACCGACAGGTTCATCCGGCCCTGGTCATCGGCAAAAACGCGCAGCCGGGCGATTTTCTGCGCCAGGTACCGCGCGTCCTGCTCCGTATCGCTGACTTCCACGCCCAGCAGCACCAGCAGGCCTGTGCCGATCTGGCTGACTGGCGCTTCATCCACATGAACCTGCGCCCCGCTCACCCGCTGCACCACTGCCCTCATCTTCTGCCCCTTCCTTACCGTGCGCTGCGGTAGGCTTCCAGCACATCAGAGCGCTTCTGCAGCCTGGTCAGCACCGCGCGCACCTGGTCACGGCTGGCTACCTGGATCACCAGATGCAGGGTGCGCAGGCCTTTTTTGACCTCCTCCTGGGAGCCGGCGGCCACCGGTGTGCCGGCGTTGGCGATGTACATCATCATCTCACCCAGGATGTTGGGGCTGTCATAGACGATGACCCGCAGGCCGGCGTTGAAGTTGCCGGTGTCCTCATGCGCCCAGCTGACGTTGATCTGGCGCTCGGGCTCGGCATTGATGGCGTTGACGCAGTCCGCCTTGTGTACCGTCACCCCGCGGCCGCGGGTGATGTAGCCGATGATCTCATCCCCCGGCACGGGGTTGCAGCACTGGCCAAAGCGCACCAGCATGCCGGATCCCCCCTCCACGTACACCCCGTGCGTGGGCTTGCCCTGGTGCACCACCTCCTTGGGGTCGGGGATGGTGGACACCTTCTTGGCCACCGTCTGGTCGGTCAGCCGCCTTTGCTCGTCCACCAGGCGGGAGATGACATACACCGAGGGGATGCCGCCAAAGCCCACCGCGCCATAGAGCGCCTCCAGATCCGGGAAGGAATAGCGCTTGAGGATGGGTTCGTAAAACTCCGGCTTGGTCAATTCCCCCAGCTTCACCCCGCGGCGCTTGGCCTCATGCTCCAGCATGTCGCGGCCCTTCTGCACGTTCTCCCCGCGCAGCTCCTTTTTGAAGAACTGGCGGATCTTGGTCTTGGCCTGCTGGGTCTTGACCACGTTGAGCCAGTCCATGCTGGGGCCCTTGGACTGGTTGGAGGTCATGACCTCCACCCGGTCGCCGGTCTGCAGCTCCGTGGTGAGGGGCACCATCTTGCCGTTCACCTTGGCGCCCACGCAGGTATTGCCCACATGGGAGTGGATGCGATAGGCGAAGTCCAGGGGGGTCGCGCCCCGCTGCAGGTTGATGATGTCCCCCTTGGGGGTGAAGACAAAGATGTCCTCGCTGAACAGGTCGGTCTTCAGCCCGTCGATGAACTCCTTGCTGTCGCGGGTTTCTGATTGCCAGTCCAGGATCTGCCGCAGCCAGTACAGCTTCTTGTCCAGCCCGCCGCTGGCGGTGCCCTCCTTGTAGTTCCAGTGGGCCGCGATGCCGTACTCGGCCACGCGGTGCATCTCCCTGGTGCGGATCTGCACCTCAAATGGCGAGGGGATGGTGCGCCCGCCGATCAGGGTGGTGTGCAGGGACTGGTACATGTTGGACTTGGGGGTGGAGATATAGTCCTTGAAGCGCCCGGGCATCTGGGTCCACAGGGTGTGGGCGATGCCCAGCACGGTGTAGCACTCCGGGATGGTGTCCACCACCACCCGCACGGCAATCAGGTCATAGATCTGGTCAAAGGAGCGGTTCTGGATGACCATCTTGCGGTAGATGCTGTACAGGTGCTTGGGGCGCCCGTCTATCTCGAAATGGTACACGCCCATCTCGTGAATCTTCTCGCTTAAAGTGTTGATGATGGTTTTGATCTGCTGCTCGCGCTCAATGCGCTTCTGCCCCACCTTGTTGGCCACCTCGCGGTAGCCCTGGGGGTCGATGTAGCGCAAGGCCAGGTCCTCAATCTCGGCCTTGATGGTGTACACGCCCAGGCGGTGGGCCAGGGGGGCGTAGATGTCCAGCGTTTCCCGGGCGATGCTCACCTGGCGGTCCTGGGGCTGAAAGGCCAGGGTGCGCATGTTGTGCAGGCGGTCGGCCAGCTTGATCATGATGACGCGGATGTCCCGGCTCATGGCCAGGATCATCTTGCGCCAGGATTCAGCCTGCTGCTCCTCCCGGTCGATGAAGTCAAGCTGGCCCAACTTGGTGACACCGTCCACCAGGGAACGAATCTCAGGACCAAACTCCTTTTCAATATCGTCAAAGGTGATGCCCTCCACATCCTCCACCGTGTCATGCAGCAGGGCCGCGGCCACGGAGGCGGCATCCAGCTGCAACTCCACCAGGATGCTGGCCACGTGGACCGGGTGGGAGATATAGGCCTCCCCGCTCCGGCGGGTTTGCCCGCTGTGGGCCTGTGCCGCGAAATCATAGGCCTTTTGCACCAATTGCAGCTGCTCGGCTGTGCTGTAGTTGCGCAGCCGATCCAGCATCTCCTCAATGCTGAGGCGTTCAAACGCGGTGTGGGCCATGGAGCTCCTTCTCTCAGTCAGTCTGGGTAAGCGCGCGGTACAGCGGGCTTTTTTCCGGGTCAACGCGTTTCATGGGCAGCAGGCGGTCAAACAGGCCCTGCTCGTTCAAAGCCACCAGGCCCAGCTGGGCGAAGATGGCAAGGGCGGCCAGGTCCTTGCCCACATCCTGGGTGAAGGCCAGGGTCTGGCCGGAGCGCAGCCCCCGGTATACCAGGCGCAGTTCCTCCAGGGTGGGGGTGATGGCGGCCAGCGCGTGGCGGAGCGCGGCGCTTTGCGGCATGGCCAGCACCTGCGCCGCCCGGCAGGCCCGTGCCGCCTGATATGCAGTATACATTGACGGCAGGCCATCTGCAAAGACCAGGCGGGAAAACTGCGCGAAATGGCTGTCAAAATCCGGGCAGAACACGATGGTGTGAAAGCCGCGCGGGTCGCTGGCCTGGCCCACCTGGGTGCCCAGGTGGGGGTAGCGCCGATGGAGATGGTTCGCGGTCTGCTCATCATAAGTGACAAGCAGGGTGCCCCGGGTGCCCGTAAGCGGCGGCAGTTCAGTGATGTGCTCCACCTGGGCCTGGCCATCCCTGGCCTCAGCCTGCCCGCCGGCCGCGCTGATCAGCGCCCGGGCCTGCAGCAAGGGGTCCCCCGTGAAGGCGCTCTCCCCCGGCAGCAGCGCCCGCACCCGCAGCTGGGCGCTGACGCGGCCACCAAACTCGTTGCGGTCCACGCTGCCCACCAGGGAGACCTGTTTGGACAGCGCGCGCAGCGCCTTGCCCTGGGAGAAGGCGATGCCCTCGCGCACCTGGCCGTCCTGGGCCACCGTCAGCTTCAGGTGGGCCTGGTCGCTGCCCACCGCGCGCGCGGTGACCAGGTGCAGGTCCTGCAGCAAAAAGACAGGCGTGGGGTTGTCCTGGCCAAAGGGCGCCAACTGGTCCAGCTGGGCGACGGTCTCCAGGCTGACCTGCGCCAGGTCCAACCGCGTGTCATAGATGGTTTCGGGGATGAGGTCCTCCCCATCCAGCTGGTGCTTGACCGCCGCGTCAAAACGCTCCACAAAAGCGGGCAGATGCTCCTTGGGCAGGCTCAGGCCGGCTGCCATCCTGTGCCCGCCATAGCGGGTCAGCAGGTCAGCGCAGGCCTGGATGGCGGCGTACAGGTCCACCTGGCCAGCGCTGCGCCCGGAGCCGGACAGGCCTTCCGGCCCTTCGGTCAGCACAATGGCGGGGTAGTTCCAGCGCTCGGCCAGCTTGCCGGCTGTCAGCCCCACAACGCCCGGGTTCCAGCCCTCCCCCGCGATGACGATGCTGCGCCTGTGCTGAAAATCCCAGTCCTTCAGGGCCCCGCTGGCGGCGCGCAGCACCTGCTGCTCAACCGCCCGCCGCTCCTGGTTGAGCTGCTCCAATTGATTGGCCAGCCGGGCGGCTTCCTCCGCGCTGTCTGTCATCAGCAGGCTCAGCGCGTCCTGGGCGGTGCTCAAGCGCCCCACGGCGTTGAGCCGGGGCGCCAGCTGGTAGGCGACGTGGTCAGACTGCACCGGCTGCCCCTCACGCAGACCGGCTGCCTTCATCAACGCCTTCAGGCCCGGGCGCCGGGTTTCCGCCAAGGCCTTCAGCCCCAGGCTGACCAGCACGCGGTTTTCACCCTTCAGAGGCACCAGGTCGGCCACGGTGGCCAGCGCCACCAGGTCCAGCAGGTCCAGGGCCGCATCCCCAAGCAGCGCACAGGCCAGCTTCCAGGCCACCCCCGCGCCGCACAGGTTGCGGTCAGGGTAATCCCCCAGATGGGGGTGCACCAGGGCATCGGCCTGGGGCAGGGCCTCCGGCAGGCTGTGGTGGTCGGTGATGACCACCCGCATGCCCAGCGCCCGCGCCCGGGCCACCTCCTCCAGCGCGGTGATGCCGCAGTCCACGCTGATCAGCAGCCCGGCCTGCCCGGCCAGGGTCTCCACCGCCTGGGCGTTCAGGCCATAGCCCTCGC
>JAAYEI010000036.1 GCA_012728815.1 Clostridiales bacterium | reverse complement strand
TGCTTGCCTTGCGGCATTGCATCTGCGCCCCAAAGGGCATATCATGTGAGCGCATCACCATCCAGGAGGACAGCATGGGCAAGCAACTGGGCAACCTGGTCAGAAACGCGTTCAGGCGCTACTTTATTGAAGCGATGAGCTACATGGCGCTGGGCCTGTTCTCTTCCCTCATCATCGGCCTCATCCTCTCCCAGCTGGCGGACATCCCCTGGCTTTCCTTCATCAAGCCCTTTGCGCAGATGGTGGGCGCCAGTTCCCCGGTGGTGGGCGCGGCCATTGGCGTGGCCATCGCCCATGGGCTCAAGGCCAAGCCGCTGGTGATGTTTTCCTCCGCGGTCACCGGCGCCATCGGCTACCAGCTGGGCGGCCCGCTGGGGGCCTTCCTGGCGGCGGTGGTGGGCGCTGAAGTCGCCTCCCTGATTGCGGGGAAAACCCCGGTGGACATTGTGCTGGTGCCCGCGCTGACCATCATCGCCGGGGGCGCCATGGCCCAGCTGGCCGGGCCTGCCATCTCCTCCCTCATGAGGGGGCTGGGCGATGTCATCAACCGCTCCACTGAGCTGCATCCCCTGCCCATGGGCATCCTGGTGGCGGTCATCATGGGCATGGCGCTCACCGCGCCCATCAGCTCAGCCGCCATCAGCATCTCCCTGGGCTTGTCAGGCCTGGCGGCGGGCGCGGCGGTGATGGGCTGCTGCGCCCAGATGGTGGGCTTTGCCGTGCAGTCCTACCCAGACAACGGCTTTGGCGGCCTGGTCAGCCAGGGCTTGGGCACCTCCATGCTGCAGTTTGGCAACATCATGCGCAAACCGGTCATCTGGCTGCCGCCCACCTTGGCCTCGGCCATCCTGGGGCCCTTCTCCACCGTCGTGGCGCGCATGCCCAACAACCCGGTGGGCGGGGGCATGGGCACCAGCGGCCTGGTCGGGCAGTTTGCCGCCTGGGCCAGCATCAAGGACAGCTATCCGCCCCTGCAAGCGCTGCTGCTCATCCTGCTGATGCACTTCGTGCTGCCGGCCGCGCTGACCTGGCTGATTGCCAGGGCCCTGCGTCAGCTCAGGTGGATCCGCCCGGGGGACATGAAGCTCAACCTCAACTGAAGGCCTGCCGGCGGGGCGCTGGCCGCATCAAAGTTTTTGTTTTGTTCATCCTTCCTCCATTTCCTGGCGGGCCTGGAGTTTTACCGGGCCCGCCCCCTTATGTTATAATGGGCAGAAACCTGAATGTGGAGGGCGCGGCGTGTTTGGCAAACTGATGAACAACTACTACTATGGCAAAAGCGGCAAGGGGGATTACAAGCGCGATGACCTGCCGCGCAACCGCTGGCAGCTGTTCTGGGAAATGCTGCGCATCCGCCTGTCAGGGCTGTTCCGGCTCAACCTGATGACGGCCATCATCTTCATCCCGCTGATGTATGTGCTGATGGTCATGGTGAACACCCTGTTCGCCCATCTGGTGGGCATTTCCGAGGCCCTGAGCGACCCGGAGATGACGGAGTCCGCCCGGCAGCTGGTGCAGGACAGCCCGCAGCAGCTGTACAGCATCCTCTTCTCCGGCCTGGTCATGGCCATCCCGGCCATTGCCATTACCGGGCCGGTGCAGGCGGGCATGGCCTACATCACCCGGAACTGGGCGCGGGATGAGCATGCCTTCATCTGGTCGGATTTCAAGGACGCCGTGAAGGAAAACTGGAAGCAGGCGCTGGGCATCTCCCTGATTACCAGCGTGGTGCCCCTGGTGATGCTGGTGTGCTGGCAGTTTTACGGCAACATGGCGCAGAGCAACGGCCTGTTTTTCATCGTACCCCAGGTGCTCACCCTGGCCCTGGGCCTGGTGTGGATGCTGGCGGTCACCTTCATGTACCCGATGATGGTCACCTACCAGATGGGCCTGGGCACCTTGATGCGCAACTCCCTGCTGCTGGCGGTGGGCCGCCTGCCCCATGTCGCGGGCGCGCGCCTGGCCATGCTGGTGCCCACCTTCATCGCCGCCCTGGTGGCCTTTTACACGCCCTATATGATGTATGCCCTCATGGCGCTGGCCGGCTACTACCTGCTGATTGGCAACGGCCTGGCGCGCTTTGTGTACGCCTCCTTCACCAACGCCGTGTTTGACCGCTACATCAACACCCGCATCGAGGGCGCCCCGGTCAACCGCGGCCTGTCCACCGACCTGGATGAAGAGGAGTTTGACGACCTGGACGATGGCATGCACCAGGAGGATGGGCAGGCCTGAATGTACGGTGATTTTGCCCTGGTGTATGACCGGCTGATGGCCGATGTGGATTATGACGCCTGGGCTTTGCACTATCAGGCGCTGCTGGCGCAGCGTGGCGTGCCCCGGGGCGCTGTGGTGCTGGAGGCAGCCTGTGGCACAGGCAACCTCAGCCTGCGCCTGGCGCGCACCTACCAGCTGCTGCCCAGCGACCTGTCTGACGCCATGCTGTCCATCGCCGCCGGCAAGGCGCGGGCCGCGGGCCAGCGCCTGGTGTTCATCCGGCAGGACATGCAAAGCCTGCGTGCCCACCGCCCGGTGGACGCCCTCGTCTGCGGCTGTGACGGGGTCAACTACCTGCTGACCCCGGCGGCCCTTTCCAGGTTCCTGCGTAGCGCGCACGCGGCGCTCAAGCCAGGCGGCGCGCTTGCCTTTGACGTGTCCAGCCCGGACAAACTGCGCCGCGTGCTGGGCGGCAACACCCAGGTGCTGCGCGGGGAGGGGATCTGCTACATCTGGGAGAACGCCTGGGATGAGGCGCGCCAGCAGCTGCAGCTCTCCCTGTCCATCTTTGACCGGCAGCCAGGCGGCCAGTACCTGCGCATTGAGGAGGAGCAGCTGCAGCGCGCCTGGACCCGGCAGGAGTTGGAGGACGCCATGCGGGCGGCGGGCTTTGCCGACGTGCGTTGCTTTGGCAATTTTTCCATGGACCCGCCAGACAAACAGGCGCAGCGGCTGCACTTCACCGCCATCAAGGCCTGATGACCACCAGACGGAGCGACATCCCCATGAAGCAAGACAAGCAAGCACCCCTCATCCACCCCGCGGCGGACAGCCTGCTGCGGCTCACCCTGAACAAGGGGGAGGCCCGTGTTCTCATGGTGCGAACCACCCGCATGGCCCAGGAGGCGGCCCGCATCCACCAGGCCAGCGACACCGCCACCGCGGCGCTGGGCCGCGTGCTGCCCGCCTGTGCCATGATGGGCGGCCTGATTAAAGAAGAAGCCGGCCGCCTCACGGTCACCGTGATGGGCGATGGCCCGGGCGGGCGCATCACCTGTGGCGCGCAGGCCAACCGGCTCAAGATTTCAGTGGAAAACCCCCAGGTTGAGCTGCCCAGAACCGCGGATGGGCGGCTGGATGTCGCCGGCTATGTGGGCAGGTCCGGCCAGCTGGCCGTGGTGAAGGATTTTGACCAGTGTGACCCCTTCACCTCCATCAGCCACCTGGTGTCGGGCGAACTGGGGGAGGATTTTGCCCACTACTTCACCGTGTCCGAGCAGGTGCCCTCCCTGGTGTCGCTGGGCTGCCTCAACCAGGATGGGGTGGTGCTGTCCTCGGGCGGCATCCTGATCCAGGCCATGCCTGGCTGCCCCGGGCAAACCATCGCCCAGCTGGAGCTGCGCATCCCCTTCTTTGCCAACATCAGCCGGGAAATCTACGACCGCGGGCTGAGGGAGCTGGCCTTGGCCTGGTTTGAGGGCTTTGACCCGCAGGTCCTGGGCGAGGAGGAGCTGTTCCTGCGCTGCGACTGCAGCCGGGAGAAGATGCGCCGGGCTTTGCTGGCCTTGGGCCGCCAGGAGCTGGAGGACATCCGGCAGACAGGGGAACCCACGCAGCTCACCTGCTACTTCTGCCGTGCCCAGCGCGATTTTGACACGGCAGAGATTGACCGCCTGCTGCAGGAGGCCTGAGGTGCGCACGATTGATTTTGACAGCCAGTTCACCGCCTACCTGCGCGCGTGGCTGGAAGCCCACCAGGACGAGTTTGAGGACATCGCCCAGCTGGAGCTGATCATGCCCCAGCTGTATGAGCAGTTTGCCGACACGCCGGCCCCCTTCCTGGATGGCTTCACCCCGCGCCAGTTCTTTGAGCGGATGGACAGCCCGCGCCAGCTGCTGGACCTCATGCTGGCCTACCTGTCCCAGCAGGTGCCCCTGCCCGACCTGCTGCTGCAGCGCCTGGCGGAGCTGGGTGAGGCGGCGGAGGAGCACCTGGCCCAGCTGCTGCTGGACCCGGGGCAGATGCTGGAGGCGCGCATGATCTGCGTGCGGTTGCTGCAGGACCTGGGCAGCACCCGCCTGATGCAGCACTACATCAACTGGCAGCTGCAGCGGGAGGACCGCGACGAGCTGGCGGACTTTTGCCTGGAAAGCCTGGAGGAAATGGGGGAGTTGCCCTTGCCCTTCATGCTGGAGGCCCTTCAGGATGCCAATGACATCGGCCGTGAGGCGCTGCTGTCCGTGCTCAGCCGCTATCCCGGCCTGCCAGGGGTCTATGAGGGGCTGATCCGCCTGTTTGACGCGCTGCCCGAGCGCCAGGCCATCCTGGCCGCCTACCTGGGCCGCCTGGGGGATGAGCGCGCGCTGCCGCAGCTGATCGCGCGCGCGGGGGAGGAGGGCCTCAGGTACCTGGACTATATTGAGCTGCGCGCCGCCATTGAGGCCCTGGGCGGCGAGGCGCCTGAGCGGGTCTTTGATGATGACCCGGATTACAACACCTGGATGGGGATAGGCTGACGCCATGCTGTGCAGAAACTGCGGCAAGGAATCCAACACCGCCACCCGCATGTGCCCCTTTTGCGGGCGGTTCATGGGGGCGGAGCCGGCAGTGCCCGGGGTGGATGGCGAGCTGGTGATGGACCAGTTGGATGAGCGCCGCTTTGCCTACACCGCCCAGGGCCGCGCCCGCCCAACCAGGAAAACGCGCCGCAAGCGGGGGCGGCGCCGCGGCGCGAAGCCACGCGGCAACACCTACCAGGGCGGCATGGTCAACTGGTTCAAGGTGGCGGTGCTGCTGCTGGGGCTGACCATCCTGCTGGCGGCTGGCGGCCTGATCTGGCTGCAGGTCACCCCAGAAGGGCAGCTCATCAAGGCGCGCATGGGCCGGGAGGCCAACGCCCAGGCCTACTGGAGCCTGGGCACCGAGCTGCTGGACCAGGGCTATGTGCGCCGGGCAATCGACACCTACCTGAAGGCCGAGCAGCTTGAGCCCGACCGCGCTGACCTGGACGACAAGCTGCTGCTGCTGGCAGAGGCCTATGAGGCCGCCAACCAGCTGGGCATGGCCGAGGCCACCTACAAACGGGTTTATGACCAGCTCTCCCCTGAAAAGCCCCAGGCCTACCGCCTGGCCATCGCCATCATGCTGGAGCAAAACCGCCAGCTTGAGGCGGTGAACCTGATGCAGCAAGCCTATGAGCAGACCGGGGACGAGGCCTTCTTCAAGCAGCGCTACCAGCTGGTGCCCCTGCCTCCCAAGGCCTCCCTGGCCGCCGGGCGGCACATGTACTCCAAGAACGTGGAGTTCATCTCTTCCCAGGATTATGAGATCCTGTACACCCTGGGCGACGGCCTGCTGCCGGAGACCGGCATCTTGTACACCGGCCCTCTCACCCTCAACGAGGGCACCTACAATTTCCGTGCCGTGGCCATTTCAAATGACCTGGTGTCCGATGAGATGTCCATCCGCTACACCATCACCCTGCCCACCCCCCTGGCCCCCAAGACCAACATGGAGTCCCGGACCTATGACCGACAGATCCGCGTCTCCCTGCGCATCGTGGACGAGGACGACAAGGACGTGACCCTCTACTACACCATTGACGGCACCAAGCCCAACCTGGATTCGCCCCGCTATGTGGGGGACCCCATCCTGATTCCGCCGGGGCGCAGCTACCTGCGCGCCATCGCGGTCAACCGCTATGGCAAGGTGTCCGCGGAGATGTATGTGGAATACAAGGTGAACCGGCCGTTTAAAACCTTCTTCCGCTCCGAGAAAGACGCCTTTGCCGACTACAAGCTGATGAGCACCACCAAAGAGCAGTTTCTCGCCCGTGCCGGGGCGCCCCAGGAAGAAGAGACCATCCAGGATGAGGCCGTGGGCGGGGACGCCACCCGGCTCACCTACCCCTGGGGGGAGGCGCGCTTCTTTATGGGTGAGGGGGGAGAGTTGCTCTACCACCTGGACACCAGCCAGGCCCAGATGAAGGGGCCGCGCAACACCGCCATCGGCATGCCCATCAAGGAGGTAACCGACAAGTTCCGCGACATGGGCCAGCTGCCCAATGACCGGGGCGACCGCGGCATATACTATGACCTGGTGGAAGGCTATGCCCGCTACAAGGTGGCCTCGGACAACCCGGACACCGGCACCCTGGAGTATGTCTACGCGGGCAGCGTCGAGGGCAACACCACCATTTTGCAATACCGCATTGAGGATGGCCGGGTGGCCAGCATCCTCATGCGCTACCTGAACCACCGCCTGTCCATGGTGGAATAGCGAGTCCAGGTGAAGAGGAGGGCAACATGAAAGAGTTCAAGAAACCCAGCAAATCCTTTATCTACTATTACGTCATCGGCCTGGTCATCATCATGGTGCTCAACGCCTTTGTCTTTCCCAGGCTGATGGCGCCGCAGGTCACCGAGGTGCCCTACAACGTGTTCCTAACCAAACTGGAGGCCGGGGAAATCAGCGAGGTCAGCCGCGACAGCGTGCAGATTACCTTCGCGGACAAAAACCAGCCGCCCAATTACTTTAAGACCGGCCTGATGGAGGACCCCGACCTGGTGACGCGCATGGAACAGGCGGGCGTCCAGTTCTACGCGCCCATTGTGGAGCCGGCCTCCCCGCTGATGAGCTTCCTGATGACCTGGCTGCTGCCCATCGGGCTGATTGTGCTGTTCGGGCGCATGCTCAGCAACCGCATGAGCAAGATTGGCGGCATGAACACCATGCAACTGGGCAAAAGCAACGCCAAGATCTACATTGAGTCCAAAACCGGCATCACCTTTGCGGACGTGGCCGGTCAGGAGGAGGCCAAGGAGGCGCTCTGGGAGGTGGTGGATTTCCTGCACAACCCCTCCAAGTACACCGAAGTTGGTGCCACCATGCCCAAGGGCGTGCTGCTGGTGGGCCCTCCGGGAACCGGCAAGACCCTGCTGGCCAAGGCGGTGGCTGGCGAGGCCAAGGTGCCCTTCTTCTCCATCTCCGGCAGCGAGTTTGTGGAGATGTTTGTCGGCATGGGCGCGGCCAAGGTGCGCGACCTGTTCAAGCAGGCCAATGAGAAAGCGCCCTGCATCGTCTTCATTGATGAGATTGACACCATCGGCAAGCGGCGTGAGTCCGGCAGCGGCTTTGGCGGCAATGACGAGCGCGAGCAGACCCTGAACCAGCTGCTCAGCGAGATGGACGGCTTTGACGGCAGCAAGGGCGTGATGCTGCTGGCGGCCACCAACCGCCCGGAGATTCTGGACCCGGCCCTCACCCGCCCGGGCCGCTTTGACCGGCGCATCCCGGTGGAGCTGCCCGATTTGCCCGGACGCATCGCCATCCTTAAGGTGCATGCCAAAAAGGTCAGACTGGCGCAGGATGTGGACCTGGCCCGCGTGGCGCGCGCCGCGGCGGGCGCCTCAGGTGCGGACCTGGCCAACCTCATCAACGAAGCCGCCCTGCGCGCGGTGCGCGGCAACCGCAAAACCGTCACCCAGGAGGACCTGGAGGAGAGCATTGACGTGGTGGTGGCCGGCTATGCCAAGAAGGACCGCGTCATGAGCGATCAGGAAAAGCAGATTGTCGCCTACCACGAGGTAGGCCACGCCATGGTGGCCGCCATGCAGGCAGGGGCTGCTCCGGTCCACAAGATCACCATCATCCCCCGCACCTCCGGCGCCCTGGGCTTCACCATGCAGGTTGAGGAGGAAGAGCGCTTCCTGATGAGCAAGGAGGACATAGAGAATAAGATTGCTGTGCTCACCGGCGGGCGCGCAGCGGAGGAGCTGGTCTTCGGCTCCATCACCACAGGTGCCGCCAACGACATCGAGCAGGCCACCAAGCTGGCCCGCTCCATGGTGACCCGCTTTGGCATGGCGGAGGAGTTTGGCATGGTGGCCTTTGAGCAGCCCCAGAGCCAGTACCTGGGGGGCGGGCTGACCAGCGCCTGCTCCAGCGAGACCCAGGGCCGCATTGACGCGCTCACCGTGCAGATTGTCAAGCAGCAGTATGACAAGGCCTTCAAAGTGCTGGAGGACAAGCAGTCAAAGCTCCATGAAATTGCCCGGGTGCTGTATGAAACCGAGACCCTGACCGGCGAGCAGTTCATGGACATCCTCAACCGCCCGGCCCTGCTTACCGAGCGCAGCGAGACCGCTTTGGAGCAGCCGGTGGACGAGGCGGCAAGCGCGCCCCAGGACTGAAGGGCCCTCACCATCCAAACAGCAAAAACTCCGGATACCCGGAGTTTTTTGCGCGCTGTTGGCGGTGCTGCCTGCTGTCAGCCGGCCTTGCGCCGCCCTGGCCGCAGCTTGCCCAGGCGGCTGCGGAAGCGCATGCGGGTCTTCTTGACCGGCGGCAGGCTGATGACATGGCCTTCGTCAAAGTACACCTGTTCCGGCCTTTGCTCCAGCTCATGGGGATTGTGCAGGTAGTGCTGGAACTGGCGCAGGAACTTGCTGTAGACCATGCCGGCGCACACGCGCTCATCCGCGGTGACCCCGGCGGGCAGGATGCGCTTGCGCACCGGTGTGCCGTTGGCGTCCAGCTCCACCACCCGCTCCACGTTGCCAATCACCACAAACAGGCTGGTGGTGCCAAAATTATAGATGTGGTGGAAGACCGGCGGTAAGCCGATGGAGGCGTTGTTGGAGAAGAACAGCCCGGTATGGAAGGGGCTGGCGTCCAGCAGGTAGCGCGGCAGCAGCCCATAGCGGTCCAGCACCCGCCCCAGGAGGGTGATGGCGTTGGCCACCAGGGGGTTCTTCAGCAGCCCCGCCACCTTGAGGGTGCTGTTGGAGGCGTCCTC
Source organism: Clostridiales bacterium (assembly GCA_012728815.1). Taxonomy (GTDB): domain Bacteria; phylum Bacillota; class Clostridia; order Christensenellales; family Aristaeellaceae; genus UBA6115. The sequence goes on along the minus strand of JAAYEI010000036.1, from coordinate 20,758 downwards.
CTTGCGGGTTTGCTCAATCGCCGCTTTGATGCGCGCGGCCACGTCAAAGATGGTGTCATACGGGTCAAACTTGCACTTGGCGATGTTCTCCTTCACGGAGCCGTCAGAGGTGTCCTGCAGCACGGCGAAGGAGCAGACAATGTCCCGGCGGGTGTAGGTGCGCTTGTTGACGATGAAGCGGTTGAGCTCCGGCAGTTGGGAGATGCTGCGCACATAGGCCGCGATGAACAGCTCCATGAAGGTGATGCGGTAGCCTTCCCGCCCCTTCTCCGCCATAAAGCGCGCCATCCGCTCGTAGTCAATTTTATAGGTCAGCATCACCTGCGCGTCATTGCGCGTAGGCATCAGGTAGGGTGTCAGGGCGATGACGGGATCGATGTTCTTGACCAGGTAGCCGTCCCCTCGTTTTCCAAACATGGCAGGCCTCAACTTCCGTGTCGTTCAAGGATGTGCAAAGTATAGGCATATCGGCCCCGCAAGTCAATTCCAGCGGTTTGACAGGTGCCATGACGCGTTGTATACTCATGAAAAAGCCCTGATTGGGATCACCCAAGCAGCAAGGAGGAAACATGCCGTTAGTCAACACCCGGGAGATGTTCAAGAAGGCGTATGAGGGTGGCTATGCCATCGGCGCGTTCAACGTCAACAACATGGAGATCATCCAGGGCATCGTGGAAGGCGCTTCTGAGGAGAAGGCGCCCCTTATTTTGCAGGTGTCCGCCGGCGCGCGCAGATACGCCAACCATACCTACCTGATGAAGCTCATTGAGGCGGCGGTGGAAACCTCCGACCTGAACATTGCCGTCCACCTGGACCATGGCCCGGATTTTGAAACCTGCAAGGCCTGCATTGACGGCGGCTTCACCTCCGTCATGATTGACGGCTCCCACCTGCCCTTTGAGGAGAACATCGCCCTCACCCGCCAGGTGGTGGAATACGCCCACAAGCACAACGTCACCGTGGAGGCCGAGTTGGGCCGCCTGGCCGGCGTGGAGGATGACATCAACGTCTCCCACGAGGATTCCAGCTACACCCGCCCGGAGGATGTGGAGGAGTTCGTCAGCAAAACCGGCTGTGACAGCCTGGCCATCGCCATTGGCACCAGCCACGGCGCCTTCAAGTTCAAGGGCGAGCCCAAGCTGCGCTTTGACATCCTGGAGGACATCTCCCGCCGCCTGCCCGGCTTCCCCATTGTGTTGCACGGCGCCTCCAGCGTGATTCCCGAGTACGTGGAGATGATCAACCAGTATGGCGGCAAGATGGAAGGCGCGCAGGGCGTGCCCGAGGCCATGCTGCGCAAGGCCGCCTCCATGGCGGTGTGCAAAATCAACATCGATTCAGACCTGCGCCTGGCCTTCACCGGCGTCATCCGCAAGCATTTTGCCGAGCATCCTGACCACTTTGACCCCCGGCAGTACCTCTCCGATGCCCGCGCCGCGCTCAAGGGCATGGTGCGCCACAAGATTGTCAACGTGCTGGGCTGCAACAACAAAGGCTGATTCACTTGCCCGGCGCGTCTTCGCTGCCGGGCCTTATCATGTAAAAAGGCAGGTGTCATATGGAACTTAGAGGAAAAGTTGTCGTTGCCCAGGGCGGTGGCCCGACGGCGGTCATCAACCAGTCCCTGGTGGGCGCGGTGCTGGAAAGCCGCAAGTTCCCCCAGATTACGCAGGTGTACGGCGCCATTGGCGGCATGCGCGGCATCGTGGATGAGCGCTTCATGGACCTCACCCAGGAAACCACCCACAACCTGGAGCGGGTGGCGGTCACCCCCTCCTCCGCCCTGTCCTCCACCCGGGACAAGCCGGATGAGAAGTACTGCGAGGAGATTTTCAAGGTTTTCCGTGCCCACGATGTGCGCTATTTCTTCTACATCGGCGGCAACGATTCCTCCGACACCGTGCGCATTGTCAACGAGCAGGCTGAGCGCACCGGCTATGAGTTCCGCGCCATCCACATCCCCAAGACCATCGACAATGACCTGATGGTCAACGACCACACCCCGGGCTACCCCTCGGCCGCCCGCTTTGTGGCGCAGAGCTTCATGGGCGTCAACCTGGACAACCGCGCCCTGCCAGGCGTGCACATCATGGTGGTCATGGGGCGCCACGCGGGCTTTTTGACGGCGGCCTCCGCCATCGCGCAGAGCAGCCCGGATGACGGCCCTCACCTGATCTACCTGCCTGAGCGCGCCTTTGAGATGGACAAGTTCCTCAGCGATGTCAAAACCATGCATGACCGCCATGGCCGCTGCCTGATCGCGGTGAGCGAGGGCATCCAGGACAAGCATGGCGTGCCCGTGCTCTCCACCCTGATGGAGACTGAGCGGGATGCCCATGGCAACGTGCAGCTGTCTGGCACCGGCGCGCTGGGCGAGCAGCTGGCCAACCAGGTCAAGGAGAAGCTGGGCCTCAAGCGCGTGCGGTCGGACACCCTGGGCTACCTGCAGCGCTCCTTCATTGGCTGCGTGTCCGACGTGGACCAGCGCGAGGCGCGCGAGGTGGGGGAGAAGGCCGCCCAATACGCCATCTGGCATAATGTGGACGGCTCCATCACCATCCACCGCACCGGCAACTACGCGGTGGACTATCAGCTGACCAGCCTCAGGGAAATCGCGGCCAAAACCCGTCTGATGCCCGATGCCTTCATCAACAAGGCGGGCAACAACGTCACCGAGGCCTTCACCAACTACCTGCGCCCGCTGCTGGGCTCGGGCATGCCCGAGGCTGCCCGGTTGCGCGCGCCCATCGTGCCTGCCATCCTGGCAAAATAAGGCGGCATCTGGCGGCAGGGTGGGTTCCATCCTGCCGCTTCTTTATCATGACCTCAGGGGGAAAGACATGGTCAAGAAAATCGCGGTGCTTACCAGCGGCGGGGACAGCCCCGGCATGAACGCGGCGGTGATGGAGGTGTCCCGCTTCGCGGCCCTGGCCGGCATGCCTTTGGTGGGCATCAAGCGCGGCTACAACGGGCTGATTGGCAAGTTCTCCCCGGAGGACAGCTTCACCACCCGCCTGTCCATGGACACGGTGCTGGACATCGCCGACCTGCCCGGCACCTACCTGCGCACCGCGCGCTGTGAGGAGTTCTTCCTGCCCGAGTACCAGCAAAAAGCGGCAAAGTTTCTGCGCGACCTCAATGTCTGCGGCCTGGTGGTGATTGGCGGGGACGGCTCCTACCACGGCGCGCAGGCCCTCAGCCACCTGGGCATCCCCTGCATCGGCATCCCGGGCACCATTGACAACGACCTGGAATATTCCGAGACCTCCCTGGGCTTTGACACCGCGGTCAATGTGTGCGTTGACGCGGTGCGGGCCATCCGCGCCACCTCCCGCTCCCATGACCGCCCGGCGGTGGTGGAGGTCATGGGCCGCAACTGCGGAGACATCGCCATGTCCACCGCCATGTCCACCGGCACCGAGATCGTCATCGTGCCCGAGGTGCGCAACTGGAACATCCTTGATGTGGTCAAGCGGCTGGAAACCCTGGTACAGCGCGGCAACACCCGCGCCACCATCGTGGTGGCTGAGGGCGCCTACAAAACCATGAAACCCTTTGATTACTATACCTACCTCAAGCCCTACACCCAGATTTTTGAGGGCGAGCCCATGTCAGCCCGGCGGCTGGCCCATGTATTGCGCTACAAGACGGGCACCGAGGTGCGCTACAATGTGATTGGCTATACCCAGCGCGGGCATGAGCCCACCGCCCAGGACGCGGCCTTCGCGTTTGAGGCGGCCTACATGGCGGTTGAGCTGCTCAAGCGCGGCATCGGCAACGAGGCCATCGGCATGCGGCATGGGCGTGTCTTCCACATGCCGCTGGACAAGGCGCTCACCATCAAGCCCCGCTTCAAGCGCCACATCTACCGCCTGATCAACTCGCTGTAACGATGAAGGTGCATTTCTTCAATCGTCCGGGGCGCGCCCTGTGGCTCAGCCTGCTGCTGCTGGTCATCATGCTGCCCGCCACGGCCACCACGGTGTTCCACACGCCCGGCAGCGGCAAAGCGCCCTTCGCCCCGGTTGCGTTCCGGGAAGGCGAACCCTTTGTGCCGGACCAGCCGCTGCTGCGGGTGGACTTCATCAATGTGAAGATTGGGGATGCCATCCTGCTGCGCGCCGGGGACCAGTCCATGATGATTGACGGGGGCACCCGGGGCAAGGCAGACATGCTGGAGCTGTTTTTTGCGGACCAGGGCATCACGGACTTCACCTATTATTTCAACACCCATGCCCATGATGACCACATAGAGGCGTCCACCTGCCTGGTGCAGCGCGGCTACCCCACCACCTGCTACCTGAGCAAGTACCCGGACACTGCCCGGGGGCCATGGCTGGACGAGCTGTTCTCCGCCCTCAAGAAAAAGGGCATCCCCCACCGCCAGGTGCTGCCGGGAGAGCAGTTGGATTTTGCCGGCGCCCGGCTCACCTTCCTGGAAAACACCCGGGAGGGCGCCAAGGCCGGGGTCAACGCCCGCTCCATGATGCTGCATGTGCGCTTTGGCGAGCGCAGCCTGCTGCTGACAGCCGATGTGACCGGAAACAGCCTGCTGGAGCTGCTGCAGGATTACCCGGAGCTGATGGATGTGGACATCATGAAATCCCCGCACCATGGGTACAACCGCCTGCACCAGCAGTTTCTGGACTGCGCGGCGCCGGAGCTGATGGTCATCACCTCCAACACCGTGGTGAAAAACAACCTGGCAGACCAGCTTAAGCTGCTGGGGATGCCGCATTATTTTATCTCCATGGGCACCGTCAGCCTGGTGACCGACGGCCAGACCTGGCAGGTGAGCCAACACCCCAACAATTAACCCATGCCCAAGGGCATGGGTCAGTTTCCCCGTCAACCTGTCTTATGCGCAATATACAAGCGAATATCTTGTCAGTCGCCCGCTTCGCCTGTCACGGGCAGCTCGCCCACCACCAGGATGTCCTTCAGCCGCCGGCCGCCTTTGACCGGGTTGGTGATGACCTCGCCGTTGAACCACAGCATGGCGGATTGTCCGCCGTCCAGGTTATAGGCCGCCCGCATGCCCAGGCCCTGCATGAAGGCGCTCAGCTGCTCCAGGGTCATGCCCCGGCTGGCGCTGCTTCTGCCGTCCACAACCACAAAGGCGTAGTGGCCGGGTTCGTAGTACCCAATCGCGCTGCGCGGGTTGGCGCGGCGGATGGTGGAATCAAACCGCTCAATGGCCTGGCCATCCACCAGCAGCGCCGGGCCAAAGAGAAAGGCCTGCCACACGCCCAGCGCCAGCATGCCCGGCACATCCATTTGCCTGCGCTGGAAGGTGAGCATGCGGCCATCCTTCAAAAGCAGCCCGTTGTCCCGCAAGCTGTTCTCGCTTTTGCGGTGCACCTGCCCGTTGCCCACGGACAGGCCTGCATTGAGCAGGTTGGCGTAGTCCCCCGTCATGGCCAGGATGGCCCTGTTTTCTGTCGCCAGGGTTTTCATGCTGCGCATTTCCCCGTCAAAGCGGTTCAGCGCGTAGGCGCGGCGCAGGTAGGCCAGGGAGGAAACCCACACATCCGCGATGGTCACATCCGATTTGCTCTCCTCATCACGCAGGCGGGAGATGGTGATGTGGATGTCCTGGCTCTGGTAGCTGTCCTGGGTGAGGATGGGGGGCATGCCCAGGGGCAGGAAGGTGCCTTCCGGCGCGTTGGCGCGCAGGTCAACCAGCCCTGTCGCCACGGTGACGGGCGTTTCAGCCAGGCCCACCTGCAGGGGGAACATCAGGCTGGCCACAAGGGCCAGCAACAAGGTGCGTGTTATACGCCGCATCGGATTGCGCTCCTTTCACCGGGTGAATGCCACAGACCGCCCATGTCTAATATAACGCGGCTGGGCCGGCAGGTCTTGCCTTATAATAAACTATGCCCCGGATGCTGGTTCATTGCCAGCCCTGGGGCATGGTTTGGGGGTGCTGACAACCGCTCAGTACAGCGGCTGGCCTGTCATTGCCTCTGGGATGGGCAGCCCCATGCTCTTGAGCATGGTGGGGGCGATGTCGGCCAGCCGGCCGCCCGCGCGCAGCGTCTTGCCCACAAACTGCGGCCCCACGGCGATGAAGGGCACCGGGTTGGTGGTGTGCGCGGTGAGCACGCCATTGGTCTCATAGTCAATCATCTGGTCGGCGTTGCCGTGGTCCGCGGTCACAAAAGCCTGGCCGCCCTTTTGCAGGATGCGGTCCACCAGCAGGCCCACATCCCGGTCCACCTCCTTCACCGCGGCCACCGCCGCGGGGATGACGCCGGTGTGGCCCACCATGTCGCAGTTGGCGAAGTTCAGGATCATCACGTCATAGGTGCCCGCCTCGATGACTTCCAGCGCCTTCTGGGTGACCTCGGGGGCGGACATCTCAGGCTTCAGGTCAAAGGTGGCCACCTTGCTGGAGGGAATCAGGAAGCGGTCCTCCCCGGGGTTGGATTTCTCCACGCCGCCGTTGAAGAAGAAGGTGACATGAGGGTATTTCTGCGTCTCCGCGATGCGCACCTGCATAAGGCCCAGGCTGGCCAGGTACTCGCCCAGGGTGCCGGTGAGCGTCAGGGGCGGGTTCACCACCCGCAGCCCCGTGAAGGTCTCGTCATACTGGGTCATGGTCACGTAGTGCAGGTCCAAAAACCCGCCGGCGTGCTCAAAATGGGGGAAGTCCGGCATGATGAAGGCGCGGGTAATCTGGCGCATGCGGTCAGGGCGGAAGTTGAAGCACACCATGCTGTCCTTCCGGTTCACCCGGCCCACGGGCTGGCCATCTTCCACCAGCACAATGGGCTTGACAAACTCATCGGTCACGCCGGCCTCATAGCTCTCCCGCACGGCCTGCACCGGGTCAGTGGCCTGGACACCCTTGCCATCCACGATGGCATCATAGCCCAGCTTGATCCGCTCCCAGATGTTGTCGCGGTCCATGCCCCAGTAGCGTCCCTGCACACTGGCGACGCGGCCCACGCCCAGGCTGGCCAGCTTGTCCTGCAGCTGCTGCACAAAGCCGGCGCCGCTGGTGGGCGGCACATCCCGGCCATCCAGCATCACATGCACGAACACACGGGTCAGGCCGCGGTTTTTCGCCATGTCCAGCAGGGCGAAGAGGTGGTCAATGTGGCTGTGCACGCCGCCGTCTGACAGCAGGCCCATCAGGTGCAGGGCATGGCCGCTTTCGCGGGCAGTGTCCATCGCCCAGATGAGCGGCTCCTTTTCAAACAGCGCGCCGCTTTGGATGTCGTTGGTGACCTGCATCAGCTCCTGGTTGACAATGCGCCCGGCGCCGATGTTCAGGTGCCCCACCTCGGAGTTGCCCATCTGCCCGGGCGGCAGCCCCACATCCGGCCCGGAGGCGGACAGCAGGGTATGGGGATAGGCGGCCTTCAGCCGGTCGATATTGGGGGTGCCGGCTGCCAGGATGGCGTTGCCCAGTGGGTTGGGGTTCTCACCAAAGCCGTCTATGATGATGAGGGCTGTCAGTTTTTTGGACACAATAACTCCTTCTGGTATAGACAATGCCGGTTTATTCGAAGTGTACCACCTGGGCAAAGTCAGCCGCCTTCAGGGAGGCGCCGCCGATCAGCCCGCCGTCAATCTCGCTTTGCGCCATCAGACCCCGCACATTCTTGGGGTTCATGCTGCCGCCGTACTGGATGCGCACCTGGTCGGCCGCCTGCTGGCCATAGGCCGCGCGCACCGCCTGGCGGATGACACCGATGGTTTCATTGGCCTGCTCGTCCGTGGCGGTCAGCCCCGTGCCGATGGCCCAGACCGGCTCATAGGCGATGATGACCTGCCCCACCTGCTGCGCCGTCAGGCCGCTCAGGGCAATCAGTGTCTGGTAGGTGACCAGCGCGTTGGTGTAGCCAGCCTCGCGCTGCTCCTTTTTTTCGCCCACACAGATGATGGGCACCAGCCCGGCTTCCACCGCGGCCTTGACCCGCAGGTTGACGGTTTCATCCGTCTCGCCAAAATACTGCCGCCGCTCGCTGTGGCCGATGATGACATATTCCACCCCGGCTTCCTTGAGCATGCCCGCGCTGAGTTCCCCGGTGAAAGCGCCGGAGGGCATGTAGTGCACGTTCTGCGCGCCCAGCTTGATCTGGCTGCCCGCAAGGGCTTCCCTGGCCGCGGAAAAATCCACCGCGGGCACGCAGACCACCACGGTCGCCCGCGCGTCCTGCACCAGCGGCTTGAGCTCCTCAATCAGTTCGGCCGCTTCCTTGGGCCCCTTGTTCATTTTCCAGTTCCCGGCGATGACAGGTGTGCGCATATTGCCCTCCGTTTGCTTGTTCTTCCAAAAGTATAGTATACCCGCCTGGCGCGGCGCCCGTTGGCCGGCCAGGCGGATATTGATGGGGTGCCTACTTGTCGTTGAGGGCCGCCACGCCGGGCAGCACCAGCCCCTCCAGAAACTCCAGCGAAGCACCCCCGCCAGTGGAGATGTGGGTGATCTTGTCCCCAAAGCCCATCTGGATGACGGCCGCGGCGGAGTCGCCGCCGCCCACGATGGTGGTGGCGCCGCTGTCAGCCATGGCCTGGGCGACCGCGCGGGTGCCCTGGGCGTAGTTGGGCATCTCAAACACGCCCATGGGGCCATTCCAGATGACGGTCCTGGCGCCCTTGATGGCCTGGGCAAACAGCTCGCAGGTCTTGGGGCCGATGTCCAGCCCCTGCCAGCCCTCCGGGATGTCGTTGGTGGGCACCACCTTGATGTTGGCGTCATTGGCAAAGCGGTCAGCCACCACCGTGTCCACCGGCAGCAGCAGCTTGACGCCCCGGTCCTCGGCTTTTTGCATCATCTCCCGGGCGTACTCCAGCTTGTCCTCCTCCAGCATGCTGGCGCCAATCTTTCCGCCCTTGGCCAGGGTGAAGGTGTAGGTCATGCCGCCGCTGACAATCAGTGTGTCCACCTTGTCCAGCAGGTTGTTGATCACGCCCAGCTTGTCGGCAATCTTGGCCCCGCCCAGGATGGCCACAAAGGGGCGGTCCGGGTTGTCCAGCGCCTTGCCTAAAAAGACCAGCTCCTTCTCCAGCAGGAAGCCGGACACAGCCGGCAGGAAGCTGGCCACGCCCGCGGTGCTGGCATGGGCGCGGTGGGCGGTGCCAAAGGCGTCGTTCACATACACATCGGCAAAGGAGGCCAGCTTTTTGGCAAAGGCCTCGTCATTCTTTTCCTCTTCCTTGTGGAAGCGCAGGTTCTCAAGCAGGGCCACCTCGCCCGGCTGCAGGGAGGCCACCACGCGCTCAGCGTCCGGGCCGATTACGTCCTTGGCCATTTTCACAGGCTGGCCCAGCAGCTCGCTCAAGCGCCTGGCGACAGGCGCCAGGGAAAACCTGGGGTTGATCTCCCCCTTGGGGCGGCCCAGGTGGCTGCACAGGATGGTCCTGGCGCCCTGTTCCAGCAGGTAGCGGATGGTGGGCAGCGCGCCCTGGATGCGGTTCTCATCGGTGATGTTCAGCTGCTCATCCATGGGCACGTTAAAATCCACGCGCACCAGCACCTTTTTGTTCTTGAGGTCCACATCGCGCACTGTTTTCTTGTTCATGGGGGTTCCTCCTTTATTTGTGTTGGTCTTCCTGCAGTTCTTCCTGGTCCAGCAGCCTGAGCATGGCCCGTCCCAAGCCCTCGTCCACCACCAGGGCCCAGGGCGGATGCCAGCGCACGGCGGCCAGCACGGCCTCACCTTTGTGGGCGCCGGCCGCTGACATGATGGACAGGGCATCGGGCTTGCCCACGCCCAGCTCGGCGGACAGGGTGGGGCTTTGGTGGATGACCCTGCCCTTGATGTCAAAGAAATCACCCAGCGCCTCGCCCACCGCGCCCGCTTTTTGCAGCTGGCGGCGCATGGACAGGGACAGGCTGCGCCGCTGGGCCATGTCATCGGAGCGCCCCACCCCAAAGAGGATGATGTCAGCGTTGCGCATCAGCGCGAGGGTGGCGCGGATGCCGGGCAGCTTGGCTGCCTTTTGCAGCGTCTCCGCGTCCATGCCCTCGGGCAGGTGCATCAGGCGGTAGTCGCCGCCCACGCGCTGGGCCAGCTCACCCGCCACCGCGTCCGCCTGCATCTGGGCCATGCGGCCAAAACCCCCGCGGGCGGGCACCACCATCACCGGGCCCGGGCCCGGGGTCATGGCGCGGGCCACCTCGTTCATCGTGCTGCCGCCGGACACCGCGATGATCATGTTCTCCTTGAGCACGGACAGCACGGTCTGCGCGGTCGCGCGGCCCAGCTCCACCATCACCAGGCGGTCCACATCCGCGTCACCGGGCACCACCACCAGGTTGGGGATGTTCATCCGCGCCTTGAGCTGGGTTTCCAGGTCAAACAAGCCGGAGATGTTGCGGCACAGCTTGCGCACCTCAGGCAGGATTTTCAGCCCGTCATCCGACAGCTGCATCCCGCTGGTGTCCAGCACAATCAGGCCCTCCTCTTTCAGGGATTCCGCCGCCGCCCGCACCTCGCGCTCAGACAGCTGCATGGAGGCGGCCAAGGTGCGCCGGCCCACCGGCCCGATGGCGTTGATGCGCTCCAGCAGCAGCGCGCGCTTGTAGATTTCCTCCACCTGGTCAGCAGCGATGCGCTTGAGCGTGGCCCATGTGATTTCCAGCAAACCCATCCCTCCTCCCGGGTGCGGGTCAGTATTCGCCCGCCCGGGATATTATACCCCAAGGGCGGCCGCGCGGCAAGGTGCAAAAAAACCGGGCAGCCCCGGTTTTTGACTTGCTTTGGCCATCAGACCATTTGCCCGCTCATCTGCTGGCCGCCCAGCACATGGAAGTGCAGGTGATGTACGCTCTGGCAGGCATGGGGGCCGCAGTTGGAGACCAGCCGGTAGCCACTGCCGTCAATGCCCGTCAGGCGCGCCACCTGGCTGGCGGCCCGCAGCAAGGCGCCCAGCAGGGCGTCCTCCGCCTGGCCCAGGTCATTCAACCCCTCCAGGTGTTTCTTGGGCACGATCAGCACATGCTGGGGCGCCTGCGGGCTGATGTCCCGGAAGGCCAGCACGCGTTCGTCCTCATATAGGGTATCACCGGGGATTTTCCCCGCCACGATCATGCAGAACAGACAATTCTCCATCCCAGCACCCTCCTGTTATTCGTCTTCATCCAGCAGTGTACCACAAAAGCCTTCCAGGCAGAGGCTTTTCAGCCGCACGGCCTGGATGCGCCCTTCAGCCCCGCCCGGGGCGCTCACCACCAGCCCCGTCACGGTCTGGCCCCTGGCCAGGCCGGCCTCATCCACCTGCTCAAACAGCACCTGTTCTATGCTGCCCAGCATCCCCTGCCGGAACTGCCAGCTCATCTCCTGGTCCAGCTGTGCCATCAGGCGGGCGCGCCGGGTTTTTTCCGCGCGGCTCAGCTGGCCGGGCATGCGGTCAGCGGCTGTGCCCGCCCGGCGGCTGAAGGGAAAGATGTGCATCCGGGCAAAGCCTGCCCGGCGGCAGAAGGCCAGGGTCTGCTCAAACTCTTCCTCTGTCTCCCCGGGAAAGCCCACCAGCACGTCGGTGGTCAGCGCGCAGCCAGGGAAGGCCGCGCGCAGCCTGTCCAGCGACTCCAGGTACTCAGCCGTGGTATAGCGCCTGCGCATGCGCCGCAGCACGGTGTCAGAGCCGGACTGCAAGGACAGGTGGAACTGCGGGCAGAGCGCGGGGATTTTTGCCAGCTCCCGCACAAAATGTGCTGTGGCCACCACCGGTTCAAGGGAGCCCAGGCGCAGCCGGGCGAGGCCCGGCACAGCGGCCGCCTGGACCGCGTCCAGCAGGCTGGTCCCGTCCAGGTCCTTGCCGTAGCTGCTCAGGTGGATGCCGGTGAGCACCAGCTCCTGGTAGCCGGCATCCCGCAGGCGCAGCGCCTCCTGATGGATGGCCTCCGGCATGCGCGAGCGGATGCCCCCGCGCACATGGGGGATGATGCAGTAAGCGCAGAAGCGGTCACAGCCCTCCTGGATTTTCATCACCGCCCGCGTGCGCCCCTCATGGCTTGAGATGGACAGCTCCTCATAGGGCAGCCGCTGCACATCCTCCACCGCGGCAATCTGGCTGTCCGTCGCGATAGCCTCCTCCAGCAGCTGCACCACCTGCTCGCGGTGCTGGCTGCCAATGATCAGCCGCGCGCCCAGGTCCTTCAGCTTGTCCGCGTCCTTCTGCGCCAGGCAGCCGGCCGCCACCAGCTGGCTGTCTGGCTGCTCGCGGCGCACCCGGTGCAGCGCCTGGCGGCTCTTCTGCTCGCCCACCGCGGTCACCACGCAGGTGACCACCACGTTGACATCAGCCTGCTCACCAAAGGGCAGGCTGCGGTAGCCCGCCTGCTGGAACATCTCCATCATGGCCTGGGCGTCATACTGGTTCACCTTGCAGCCCAGGGTGTGGAAAGCGACTGTTTTTTGGGGTTGGTTTTGCAAATTGTTCCTCATTGAAAATCGTCATTGAGCGCCAGCAGCATGGCGATGGCGGCGATACCGGCCGTCTGCGTGCGCAGGATGCGCGGCCCCAGGCTGACCGCCTGGGCGGGCAGGCCTTCCACCTCCTGGGGGGTGAAGCCGCCTTCGGGGCCAATCACCAGCCCCAGGTCCAGGGCGCCCCGGTAGGCTGCGCGCAGGCTTTGCCCGCCAGCCAGCTCGTAGGCAAGCAGCGCCTGCTCGTGCCGGGCCAGGCGGCCCTTCAACTTCTCATACCCAATGGGCGCCTCTACCCTGGGGATGATGGTGCGGCCGGACTGCATGGCCGCCTCCCGGGCAATCTTGTTCAGCCGGTCCATCCTCTTGCCCGGTTCCGGGCGGGACACGCAGCGTGAAAACACGCAGGGCACGATGGCAAACACGCCCAGTTCCACCGCCTGGCGCACCACCAGGTCCAGCTTGTCGCCCTTGGGCCAGCCCTGGTACAGGGTGATGCGGGTGCGCGCCTCGCTGCTGCCAAGCGGCTTCAGCAGCCGCGCCGCGGCCAGGTTGCCCTTTGCCTCCAGCCTTGCCTCATAGCGCTGGCCCTGCACGCTCACCCGGATGTGGTCCCCCGGGCGCAGGCGCAGTACCCGCAGGGCGTGGTGGCTGTCCTCCGGGGACAGCGTCGCCAGGTCGCCAGTTGCCCCCTCTGTGAAAAAATCAGGCATCGGCCACCCCAAACAGCAGCGCCACCCACTCACCCTCCTGGCGCTGGTCAAGCAGTGAGAATCCCAGCCCAGTCAGCGCGTCCTCCACGTCCCGGGCCCGCTCCCGGATGATGCCTGAGGCCAGGAAGCGGCCGCCGGCAGCCAGCAGCGGGCGCACGTCGGGGGCCAGGCTGAGGATGACATCGGCCAGGATGTTGGCGCAGACCAGGTTGAATTGCTGCCCGCTGATGCCGCCTGTGAGGTCGCCCTGGCGCACCTGGATGCGTTGCGCCAGCCCGTTGCGCGCGATGTTTTCCCTCGCCGCCTTGACCGCCACCGGGTCAAGGTCCACCGCCAGCACCTGGTCCGCGCCCAGCCTGGCCAGCGCGATCGCCAGAATGCCCGAGCCCGTGCCGATGTCCAGCGCGCTGCCGCCGGCAAAATGGGCTTCAATCATCTCCATGCACAGCCTGGTGGTTTCATGGGTGCCGGTGCCAAAGGCCATGCCCGGGTCCATGTCAATGACCAGGTCATGGGGCTGCCGGTCATAGGTCTCCCACACCGGGCGGACCACCAGGCGCCTGCCCACGCGCAGGGGTTTGAAGTACCGCTTCCAGTTCTCGGCCCAGTCCTCATCCCGCACCTGCCTGGATCGCAGTTCCAGCCTGCCCGCGGCCGTCCCCAGGATGCCTGCCAGCTGGCTGATGGCGCTGCGTGCCAGCAGCAGATGTTCCGGGCTTGCGAACCAGGCCTTGACCTGCACATCCGCCGGCAGGCTGTCGCGCAGGGCCTGGCTGTACAGCTCGCCATAGCCAGGTCCCGCCTCTGCCTGCGGGATGTCCGCGCGGTCAATGATCTGGCTGCCTTTGGCGCCAGCGCGGATAAGCGCCTCGCTGACCGCGTCCGCGGCCTGGGTGGTGGTGCTGACGCTTGCTTCAATCCAGTCCATGCCATCCTCCTTGCTTTTGAGGATTATAGCCCCCAGCGCCCCGCGATGCAATCAAGCAGCCCCGCGGGCTGCGCCGCGGGGCTGGGCATGGGGGAGTGGCGGGCTGCGCTAATCCACGTCGTTGCAGTGGCGCACCGCGCCGCGCTTGCGCGCCTGGCCCAGGTAGGCATCGCGCACCCGCTGGTCGTTCAGCAGCTGCTGGCCCGCCCCTTCCATGGTGATGCGCCCGGTTTCCAGCACATAGCCGTAGTCGGCCGCGCGCAGGGCGGCGTTGGCGTTTTGCTCAATCAGCAGGATGGTGATGCCCTCGTCGCGCAGGCGGTGGATGATGGAGAAGATGTCCCGCACCACCAGCGGCGCCAGGCCCAGGGAGGGCTCATCCATCATCAGCAGCTTGGGCCTGGCCATCAGCGCGCGGCCCACGGCCAGCATCTGCTGCTCGCCGCCGGACAGCGTGCCAGCCATCTGCCAGTGGCGCTCCTTCAACCTTGGGAAGCGCTCATACACATAGTCAATCGCGGCATTGACCTCCGCGTGGTCTTTGCGCAAAAAGGCGCCAATCTTCAGGTTTTCCAGCACGCTCAGGTTGGGGAAGACCCGCCGCCCCTCCGGCACCAGCACGATGCCCTCACTGACAATGCGCGAGGTGTCCAGCGCCGTGATGTCCCGCCCGTCAAAGGTGATGCCGCCGCCCTTGATGGGCACCAGGCCGCTGATGGCCCGCAGGGTGGTGGACTTGCCCGCGCCGTTCGCGCCAATCAGCGTGACAATCTGCCCCTTTTCCACCTCAAAGGAAATGGTCTTGAGCGCCTCAATGCCCCCGTAGCTTACCTGGAGGTTGCTGACTGTAAGCAGGCTCATTCCTCTTCCACCCCCAAATAGGCTGTGACAACGTCCGGGTTGTCCTGAATCTCCTGGGGCAGCCCGGTGGCGATCTGCCGGCCAAAGTCTATCACGTAGATGCGCTCGGAGATGTCCATCACCAGGTCCATGTGGTGCTCAATCAGGAAGATGGTCAGGTCAAAGCGCTCGCGCACCTCCTGGATGAACTGGCCCAGGGCGTCGGTTTCCTGCGGGTTCATGCCGGCGGCCGGCTCGTCCAGCAGCAGCAGTTTGGGGTTGGTGGCCAGCGCCCGGGCAATCTCCAGCCGGCGCTGCTTGCCGTAAGGCAAGGAGGTGGCCAGCTCATCTTTTTCATCCATCAGGCCCACCGCCTCCAGCATCTTGAGCGCGTGTTCCCGCAGCTGCTTTTCCTCCCTGTGGTTTAACCGCAGCGCCGCGGTGAACAGGTTGCTGCTGCGGTGGAGGTGGGTGGCGATCAGCACGTTTTCAAAGGCGGTCTGCGTTTTGAACAGGCGGATGTTCTGGAAGGTGCGCGCCACCCCCAGCTTGGTGATGGCATCCGGCGTGCTGGTGACCCGCTGGCTGGGGAAGTCCTTGTAGCTGCCCGCGTACAGCGCCTTCATCTTGCCCTGGGGCTGGGCGCTCACGATGACCTGGCCCTGGTAGCGCACCTGGCCGGCGGTGGGCACATAGACGCCGGTGATGCAGTTGAAGGCCGTGGTCTTCCCCGCGCCGTTGGGGCCAATCAGGGCAACAATCTCACCCTGGTCAATATGCATGGACAGGTTGTCCACCGCCACGACGCCGCCAAACTGCATGGTGACATGCTGCAGCTCCAGCACCCGCTCAGCCATCCCGGCCTCCCTTCCCGCGCCGACCCAGCCACCGCGTGAGGCGGGCGATGCTCAGCTCCCGGTCGCCCATGATGCCCTGGCGGTAAAACAGCACCACCACCATGATGACCACCGAAAAGGCCACCATGCGAAAACCCGAGCGCAGCAGCGGCACCCGGAAGCTGCCCATCATGGTCTCATTGTCCAGGAAGCGCAGCCACCACTCACTGGCAGCCACAAACAGGAAGCTGGCCATCACGGAGCCGGACAGCGAGCCCATGCCGCCGATCACCACAATGAGCAAAATCTCATAGGTCATGGCACTGGTAAAGGCGGCCGCCTGCACCGTGGTCTGGTACATCGCCAGCAGCGCGCCGCCGATGCCGGCAAAGAAGCTGCTAATCACGAAGGCCATCTGTTTGTGCCGGTACAGGTTGATGCCCATGGCTTCCGCCGCTACCTCATCATCCCGGATGGCCTTGAAGGAGCGGCCATAGGTGGAATGGATCAGCAGCGCAATCAGCGCGATGCTGACCCCCGCCACCGCAAAGGGGAAGAGGGCGGTCTGGAAGGTGGGAAAGCGCCGCAGCAGGTTGGAGCCATTGGTGATGGGCCCCAGCCCGTCATACTGGAAGACCGCGCGGATGATTTCCGCGAAGCCCAGGGTGGCGATGGCCAGGTAGTCGCTCTTGAGCCGCAGCACCGGCAGCCCAATCAGCCAGGCGAAGAAGGCGGCGCCCAGGCCCGCCAGCACCATGGCCACCAGGGTGGGCATTTCAAACTGGATCAGCCCGCCTGCGTAATACTGGTACACCTGCGGCCGGCTTTCCACCGGGATGGTGAAGATGGCAAAGATGTAGGCGCCAATCAGCATGAACCCGGCCTGCCCCAGGGAGAACAGCCCGGTGAACCCGTTGAGCAGGTTCATGGAGACCGCCACCAGCGCGTAGATGGCGCCCTTCTTGAGCACCGTCATCAGCATGGAGCTGCCGCCCACCATGTTTTCCAGGATGTAGACCCCGGCGTACAGCGCCGCGATGAGCACCACGGGCAGGGCAGCCCTGCGCCACTTGCCTTGGCGGCTGAACACCAGCCCCGTGAGGGCGGTTGCGGCCACCAGCAAGAACATGCCCAGCGCGCTCAGGCTGGGGCCGTTCTCGTAAAAGAACAGCTCAAAGCCGGTCCGGCTGTCCATCACGAGGCTGTCAGAAAAGCCCCCGGTGTAGCGGTCCAGGTTGCGCAGGGTGCGTTCGCGGTTGCCCTCAGCAAAGCTGTCCAGCACCCGGTCACGCGCCTTTTGCATCTGGGCGTCCTGCAGGGCTGCCTGGTGTGGGTCCATGCGCTCCAGCAGCTGGGGCAGGCTGTCCTTGGCCTGGAAGGAGAAAAACAGCAGCGTCGCCGCGGCCAGCGCCAGCAGGAAGGCGATGGAGAGTTTGAATGCTTTCATGCGCCCTCCCTATACCTTCTCATGCACCGGCTCACCAAACAGGCCGGTGGGCTTGAAGATGAGGATGATGATCAGCAGCGCGAAGGTGAAGGCGTCCGAGAAGGTGGTCAGCCCCAGCGCCTTGATGATGTTTTCCGCGATGCCAATGATGAAGGCCCCAATGACCGCCCCGGGGATGGAGCCGATGCCGCCAAACACGGCAGCCACAAAGGCTTTCAAGCCCGGCATGGCGCCGGAGGTGGGCGTGACCGCGGTGTAGTTGCTGAAATACAGCATGGAGCCCACCGCCGCCAGGAAGGACCCGATGATGAAGGTGACCGAGATCACCGCGTTGATTTTGATGCCCATGAGCTTGGAGGTTTCAAAATCCTTGCTCACCGCGCGCATGGCCATGCCCACCTTGGTGTGGTTGATCAGCTGCACCAGCGCCACCACAAGCACCAGGGTCAGCACCGGGGTCACCAGGGTGACCATTTTGGTGGTGGCGGTGTAGATGCTCACGGTGCTGGAAATCCAGGGCAGGGTGGGGTACTGCCGCGCCAGGCCGCCAGTTACGTACCACATGAGGTTTTGCAAGAGGTAGCTCACCCCGATGGCCGAAATCATGATGGACATGCGCGGCGCGTTACGCAGTGGCTTGTAGGCCGCCCGCTCCACCGCGAACCCCAGGAACACCGTAAAGGCGATGGTCATCGGCAGGGAGAGGTACAGCGGCAGGCTGGCGCTGGCATACAGCATCACATAGGCGGCCACGGTGAAAATGTCGCCGTGGGCGAAGTTGATCAGCCGCAGGATGCCGTACACCATGGTATAACCGATGGCAATCAGGGCATACTGTCCGCCCACTGAGATGCCCGCCAGCAGATAGGGCAGGTTGGCGCTGATAAAATCAGTCATCTCTTCCTCGTTTGTCCAGATCCGCTGAAGAAAGGGGGGCCGATGCCTTGCGGTGCCTCGGCCCCCATCCGTTCAGACCGGAAAGCGTGGTGCCCTGGCTTATTCGGTGATGCCCTGCACCTTCACGAACACCCAGGTGGCATCCTCGTTGTTGGTGCGCTTGATGAAGGCCTGGTCGCGTACCGCGTCGCCGTTCTCGCCAAACACGATGGCGCCGGTGACGCCCTCGTAGGTGACGTCCGCCATGATGTCGGCAATGTCATCGCGCTCGGCGGAGTCGGCCAGCTTCAGTGCCTCCAGCGCCACCATGTAGCCGTCATAGCCCAGCGCCGTCACGGCCGCCACGATGTCGTTGCCGCCGTTGTTGGCCAGCTTTTCCGGGTTGGCGTTCAGCCAGGCCTTGAAACCGCTGACAAACTCGGCCGCCAGGGAGGAGGTGTCCCCCTCGTCAAAGAAGGTGGAAACGCTCACGGACAGGTCCGTGCCCTTGGCTGCCTCCAGGATGACGGAGGAATCCCAGGTGTCGCCCGCCATGATGGGCACCGTGATGCCGTTGGCGGCCGCCTGGGTGATGATCTGGGAGGCAAACTCGGTGGAGGTGGGGGCAAAGATGACCTCGGCGCCGCCGTTGACCGCGTTGATCAGGTAGGCGGTGAAGTCGCTGGTGCCCAGGGGGAAGGTCTCGCCGGTCACTTCGCCGCCCTTGGCCTTGAAGGCCTCGGTGAAGAAGTGGGCCAGGCCCACGTCGTAGTCGTTGCCCAGCTGCGCCAGGGTGTAGGCCTTCTTGGCGGCGAACTCATCCATGGCATAGCTGGCCAGCACCGTGCCCTGGAAGGGGTCCAGGTAGCAGATGCGGTAGTACAGCGGGTTGCCGATGGTGACCTGCGGGTTGGTGGCGGAGATGGCGATGGCCACCACACCCGCCTCATCAAAGATGCCGCTGGCCGCGATGGACACGCCGGAGCCGTAGGAGCCCAGCACGATGGAGGAGCCTTCGCTCACCAGGGTCTGCGCCGCGGTGGGGGCCTTGTCGTTGGAGGACTGGTTGTCCACCTCCACCAGCTTGATCTTGTACACACCGCTGCTCAGTTCCACGGTGGGCTGGACGGAGTTGGCATAGTAGATGCCAAGGGTTTCCTGCTTGCCGCCAGCGCCGTTGGGGCCGGAAGCGGGCTCGTAGATGCCGATGACGATCTCGCCTGCAACCTCCTCGCCCAGCGCGAAGGCGGGCAGCAGCAGCATCAGGGCCAGGGCCAGTGCAATCCATTTCCTCATAGCGGGTACAACCTCCTATTCTCTTATCAGACCATCCTAATGCAGGGGCAGTCATTTGTCAGCAAATTATACCCTTGCCTGCATGAAAGTGCAAGTGAAATGCAAAAACTTCAGGTTGTTTGCAGCATCCTTTACTTGAATCTCTCGGTTTTTGCAGATTCTGCCATTTTTTCGTTCAACATTTTCCGGAGTGTATTTCATATTTAGGGCCTGCTGAAAAAAGTGATTCGCGCTATGGTCGTTCCTTCAAACGTAAGCGTCAAACCCACCCACGTCTTCCAATACTCCGCCTCCACCACAGAAAATGGCTCTGGATATACAGGAGTTCGAGGAGCTCCCGTAGAGTCTACAAGAGTCCAATGGAGTCCTCTGGAGTCGACAGGAGTCCTTGGGCAAGTGTGGGAGGATTGCTTGCTTTGTTATCTACAGACCTCATTGAACTGAATCACCGGAAGAACCTGGCCCGCTGGCAGCAATTGGTGTATGACTGCAGAAACAGCGGCCTGACTGTCAGAGACTGGTGTGCACAGAACGGCATCACAGAGAAGGCCTACTTTTACCGGCAGCGAAAAGTCTGGGAAGCCGTTCGCCAACTGGATGAAACGCGCGAAGCATCGAGGCAAGCAGATCTCCCGGCCATCATCCCTTGTGCAGCGCCGCTTGCCACAACTAAATCAGATACAGTCCAGCTGCCTGCTATTGTTCTTCGCAACAAGGACTGGACTGTAGAGGTAAACCCCGGCTGCGACCCGGAGCTGTTGCGCCTGGCCTTGCGCGCGGTGAAGTAGCGTGTTCGACCCGAGCAAGATTCAGCATGTCTACATCGCCTGCGGATACACCGACCTGCGCCGGGGCATCGACGGGCTGGTGAGCATCGTGCAGAACCGCTTTCAACTGGATCCCTTCGCCAACGCGCTGTTTCTGTTCTGTGGCAGGCGGTCAGACCGTTTCAAGGCCCTGTACTGGGATGCGGATGGCTTCCTGCTGCTGTACAAGCGCCTGGAGCGCGGCAGGTACCAATGGCCCAGGAACCAGGAAGAGGTGCTGAGCCTCAGCCCGCAGCAGTTTCGCTGGCTGCTGGAAGGTCTGAGCATCCACCAGCCCAAGGCACACCAACCGGTCAACAACATCGTCTATTCATAGCCAGCCAAAGCGCTGAAACCCCTTGTAAATCCTTGCTTTTTTGGCGCTTTCTTCGTGACTTTTCTGTCCATTTCTGGTATAATCAGGGCAAGAAAAGCAAGGGAGAATGCGGCTGTATGGGCATGGAAAGGGTGCCCGTCTCCGCTTTCAAGACTCCGGCATGTTCCAGGTCTTCGCCATGCGTCCTGATTTGATGGAGGACAGCATCGCCTGGCTGGCTCTGGAATAACTTCAAACCGCAGGTTTTCCTTATCCCTATGTTTTCGTGTGTAATTTTAAGAATCCCTACCAGG
>JAAYEI010000035.1 GCA_012728815.1 Clostridiales bacterium | reverse complement strand
GCACCATCTTCAAGACGCGCATCGCGCACGGGATGCTGGTGTCCGCGCTGTTCAGCGCCTTGCTGGGCACCCGGCTGCCGGGCCTGGGCACCATCTACACCGGGCAGACCCTGCAGTTTCGCCGGCCGGTCTACCTGGATGAGCTTATCACCGCCACCATCACCGTGAAGGAAGTGCTGCTGGAAAAGAACCGGGTTCTCTTTGACTGCCAGGCGGTGAACGAAAAGGGGGAAACGGTGCTGCTGGGCGAGGCCACGGTGCTGCCGCCCCTGGACAAGAAATAAGGAGGCAATCACATGAAAACAACGTTGAAGCTGCGCCTGTCTGCGCAGGACGCGCACTACGGCGGCGGCCTGGTGGACGGCGCCCGCGTGCTGGCCCTGTTTGGTGACGCGGCCACTGAGCTGCTCATCCGCCACGACGGGGATGAGGGCCTGTTCCGCGCCTATGAGCAGGTTGATTTTCTGGCGCCGCTGTACGCGGGTGATTTCATTGAGGTCCACGCGGAGATTATCAAGGCCGGCAAGACCTCCAGGCAGATGTCCTTTGCCTGCTACAAGGTGATTAGCCCGCAGCCAGAAATCGGCCCCTCCGCCGCCCAGGTGCTGGCAGAACCGGTGCTGTGCGCCAGCGCGCTGGGCACCTGCGTGGTGCCGCTCGCGCTGCAGCGCAACAAGGAGCAGCAGCATGGATAAGCTGGTCATCACCTGCGCGCTCAGCGGGGCTGAGGTAAGCAAGCAGCAGAACCCGGCGGTGCCCTATACCGTCATGGAGATGGCAACGGCCGCGCAGGAGGCGGTGGCGGCGGGTGCCGCCGTGCTGCATGTCCACGCGCGGTATGATGACGGCCGTCCCACCCAGGACAGGGAGCGCTACCGGCAGATTCTGGATGCCATCCGTGAGCGCTGTCCAGAAACCATCCTGCAGGTGTCCACCGGGGGCGCCACCGGCATGAGCCGGGAGGAGCGCATGCAGCCGCTGCAGCTGGATCCTGAAATGGCCACGCTGGACTGCGGCACCCTCAACTTTGGTGGGGATGAGATCTTTGTGAACACGGAGAATGACATCATCGCCTTTGCCGCGGCCATGCACGACCGTGGTGTCCAGTACGAGCTGGAATGTTTTGACAAGGGCCATGTGGACCTGGCGCTGCGCCTGCACCGCAAAGGTTTGGTTCAGGCCCCCCTGCGCTTCAGCTTCGTGCTGGGGGTGAACGGCGGAATGAGCGGGGAGCGCCGGGATGTGCAGTTCCTGCGGGACAGCATCCCGGAGGACGCCAGCTACTCCGTGGCGGGCGTGGGGCGTTTTGAGTTCCCGCTGGCGCAGTATGCCATAGAGAACGGCGGGCATGTGCGCGTGGGGCTGGAGGACAACCTTTACCTGGAAAGGGGCGTGCTGGCCGCGTCCAACGCCCAGCTGGTGGACAAGGTCGTCCAGATGGCGGCCCGCCAGGGCCGTGCCATTGCCACCCCTGAGGAAGCCCGTCGGATCCTGCGCATGGGAGGTCACAGCCAATGAAACCTTGCCCCTACGGCACCCACCGGGTGCTGTTTCCCCTGGGCGCCCTGCCCCAGGCGGCGCAAAAGCTGGACAACGGCTTGCCCCTGCGGGACAACGAGCTGCTCATTGAGGTGGACACCCTGAACGTAGATTCCGCTTCCTTCACCCAGATTCGGCAGGCCTGCGGCGATGACCGGGGCCGGATGGCTGACATGATTGTGCAGATTGTGGCAGAACGCGGCAAGCTGCAAAACCCGGTGACCGGCAGCGGCGGCATACTCGTGGGGCGCGTCAGCCAGAAAGGCTCAGGTTTTCCCGGGGATGTGCAGCCAGGTGACCAGGTGGCCACCCTGGTGTCCCTGTCGCTGACGCCGCTGAAGCTGGAGGAGGTGCTTGCCGTCCACCTGGAAACGGACCAGGTGGATGTGCGCGGGCATGCCATTCTGTTTGAAAGCGGCATCTTTGCCCGCCTGCCCCAGGACCTGGATCGCAGGCTGGCACTGGCCGCGCTGGATGTGGCTGGCGCACCCGCGCAGATCCACCAGCTGGTGAAGCCCGGGGACAGCGTGCTGGTGCTGGGCGCCTCAGGCAAATCCGGCGTGCTGTGCTGCATGCAGGCCCGCCTGGACGCAGGGGAGCGCGGGCGCGTGGTGGGGGTGTGCTACGACCAGGCGGAGGCGGAGGAGCTGCGCGCCCTGAACGCCTGCCATGAGGTCATCATAGCTGATGCCCGTCAGCCCATGTCGGTGTATCATTTGGCAACACAAGCCAACGCCGGGCAGAAGTTTGACCTGTGCGTCAACGTGGTCAATGTGCCGGATACCGAAATGGCCGCCATTTTGCCGGTCAAGGACAGCGGCTGTGTGTATTTCTTTTCCATGGCCACCTCCTTTGCCAAGGCCGCGCTGGGGGCGGAGGGCATTGGCAGCCCGGCGCGCATGCTGATTGGCAATGGCTACACCCCCGGGCACGCGGACTTTACCCTTAGCCTGCTGCGCCGGCATGAAGGGCTCAGGGCGCTTTTTCTGTCACGCTACGGCGGAAAGGACTGAATGATGCTACAGACCTATGACAACTACCTGCAGCGCAGGGCCCGCTACTTTCCGCAGGTGAGCGACGCGCAGTGGCAGGATTGGCACTGGCAGGTCAAACACCGCGTGACCACGGTGGAGGAACTGCGGCGTTACCTGACCCTCACCCCCCAGGAGGAGCAGGATATACAGCAGGTGCTGGACCGCTTCCGCATTGCCATCACGCCTTATTACCTGTGTCTGATTGACCCGGACGACCCGGGCGACCCGGTGCGCAGGCAGAGCATCCCCACGCTGGCGGAGACCGTTGTTGGCCCGCATGACATGGCGGACCCCCTGGATGAGGACAAGGACTCCCCGGTCCCGG
>JAAYEI010000034.1 GCA_012728815.1 Clostridiales bacterium | reverse complement strand
CCCGAAGTTTGACAATGATCTGTTCCACCGTGTACTTCTTTTGCGCCATTTCTTCCAGCTCCTTTGTTTTGTTGATTATATCTCAACTAACTCTGAAACTGGCACAAGGATCGGGGGGCAGGTCATCCTGAGTATCAGTATATTTTCTTGAATCTCAGCAAGCTTCTGGATAACGGCTTGATTATTAGGTTGAATCCGTTTGTATCTGAGGAACAATTTGAAGTGTTTAGGTGGCAGATACAACAAATGTATGAGCCTCTGAAAACAAGTCGTATATTGAAGAGCCAACTCGCTGGCGCAATCAAACTCCATTAGTCGTTGCACGAACATTGGGTGGAGGATGGGTTCCGGCAAGTGAAGGTGCCGAAACTTGTAGGTTAGTCAAACACACCCTTCACCTCATTTGTTTTGCAAAATTGACAATTCCGCGCCTGTCATGCTAGTATTTTTGAACATTACCGGAGGAGGCAGAGCGCTCTTGACAGCATCCATGCGCATTCGCAACTAAGCACACGGAATCGGGCTGAACAAGCCAGGTTTTGTGTGCCTTTTTTGCCGAATGAAATGCAAAGGGGTGCTTTTTGTGACCAGAAAAACATATGCTTCCCAGAAGCCTATGCATTGGGTTTCCCAGAACTACCTGACCAGCAGCCGGACGATTCAACAGCTTCTGAAGAAAACCAGCCTTCAGTCTGGCGATCGTGTCATTGAAATCGGCCCGGGGAAGGGGCACCTGACGCAAGCGGTGATGAAACTGTGCGGCAGGATTACTGTAGTGGAAATTGATCCAGTGCTGGTGGGGAAGCTTCGAAAGAAGTTTGAAGGTGACCCTCGCCTGCACCTGGTGCAGGCGGATTTCCTTTCCTGGCATCTTCCGCGCCAGGGAGATTATAAAGTAATCTCCAACCTTCCCTTCAACCAGACCACGGCCATCCTCAGAAAGCTGACAGAGGCCAAAAACCCGCCCCAGGAGGCATGGCTGCTGATGGAGCGGGGGGCCGCGTTGCGCTTTCTGGGCATACCAAGGGAGTCCTTGCGCTCTTTGATGCTCAAGCCGCGCTTTGACATGTGCATCCAACATCGGCTGAAGCGCGAGGATTTCCACCCCGCCCCTTCCGTGGATGTTGTGATGGTCCATCTCAAACGGAAAGAGAAGGCAGATATTCCCCCTGACCGGTGGCGGGACTATGAGCATTTTGTTGCTGACTGCCTGTCATCAGGATTGGAAAGGCGTCTGACACGGCGCCAGATGAAAGCAGCGCTGAATCATGAGGGCGTTCAAGACAAACGCTCTGGCATCATGCTGTATGTGCAGTGGCTGTGCCTTTTTCGATATTGGATTGCGCAATGCAGCAAAGGCGGGCTGCACCCTCCAACATGATTCCGGTCCAAGCTCCGGCTGGACCGCCAGAGAATAATCCTCTTCGCTGATTTCCGAAAGGGCCTTGGCCAGCAGCGGTTGCAGGTGAAGCCGGGGGTCATGCAGGCGCCAGAGTAATTGTCCGGGCATGCCCACGTCACCCAATGCAATTGAAGTCCCCGACAGGATTGCAACAGATGAAATATTCAGCCAGCCCCTGCGCGACACGATCGACAGAAACCTTGCTGATGCGCCTGGTTTTGTCCGAAGATGCCACAGATGGCCCGGGTGGACAGCCCTGTGTCAATGTGGTAGTATTCAACCACCACAACCGAAAATCATTGGAGGGAACGAATGAGAAAACTGACTTTGTTGTTACTGTCTGTGCTCCTGGTCTGTCTGGCGTCCCTGGCGGCGGCTGAGCTCAAGGAAGCGCCGATGCTGGCCGAACTGGTGGCGGCCGGCACCCTGCCCCCGGTGGAAGAGCGCATGCCGGTTGAGGCAGACATCCTGGTGGTGGAGCCCGAGGATGAGATTGGCCAGTACGGCGGCGCCCTGCAGCTGGCCTGGAAGGGTTCCAATGACCGCTGGTGGGCGGGCAAAATGACCGAGGAACCCCTCTTCCGCTTCAAACCGGACGGCTCGGGCGTGGAGCCCAATGTCGCCAAGGGTTATGATGTCAATGAGGACGCCACGGTCTTCACCATCTACCTGCGCGAAGGCATGCGCTGGTCGGATGGCATGCCCTTCACGGCCAGGGATGTCCTGTTCTACTGGGACCACCTGCTCACCAAGGAGACCTTCGGCAAGTCCATCTATGAGTGCTACTACTCCATTGACCCGGACACAGGTGAGAAGGCGCTGGCCAGCTTTGAGCTGGTGGACGACTACACCTTCCGCGTCACCCACAAATACCCCAGCGCCCAGTTCCTGGAGCGCGTGGCCATTGACAACAAGTGGCTCTTCGCCCCGGCCCACTTCCATGAGAAGGTGCTGGCGGAGTTCATCGGCGAGGAGGAAGCCCTCGATGTCGCGGCCGAATGGGGCTTCAACGACATCGCCTCCCTGGGCAAATACACCGGCTACTACTACTGGACCTTCCAGCAAATCCCCACGCTGCGCGCCTGGGTGGCCTCCAATGACCATGAGGCCCAGAAGTTCGTCATGATGCGCAACCCCTACTACTTCAAGACGGACACTGCCGGCAACCAGCTGCCCTACCTGGACCAGCTTGACTTCAACAAAATCCAGGATGACAGCCACATCGAGCTTGGCGTGCTCTCGGGCGATGTGGACATGGCCGTCTTTGGCGTGGACAAGTTCACCATCCTCAAGGAGAACGAGCAAAAGGGCGGGTACCGCGTGCTCAACTACGGCAGCACCGACTGGACCTCCTTCTCCATCCAGCTGAACCAGACCGTGAAGGATGACAACCTGCGCGCCCTCTTCCGCGACATCCGCTTCCGTGAGGCGCTGAGCATCGCGGTGGACCGCGAGGAGTTTGTCAACCTGGTCTATGACGGGCTGGTTGACCCCATCCAGATTTCCATCCCCGAAGGCCTGGTCAACTACCAGGAGGGCTGGGCGCAGCGCTGGGCCCAGTATGACCCGCAGAAGGCCGCGGACCTGCTGGATGAGATCGGCCTGCCCTGGGACGCCGCCAAGGAATACCGCAACAACCCCGATGGCAGCGAGCTGACCCTGACCATCCACTATGGTTCCAACACCCTGAATGATATGGGGACCGAGCTGCTCAAGAAGTACTTCAACGAAGTGGGCCTGAACGTCAACCTGAAGGTGCTTGACGGCGCGCTGTGGAACGAAATGAAGTACAACAACGAGCTGGAAATCGCGGTGGAAACCATCGCCTGCTTCAACGTCACCCTGCGCCCGGAAACCGTGGTGCCCGTGCGCGTGCTGACGCCCTGGCAGGGCCATTACGGCGAGTGGGTGGCCACCGGCGGCGCTTCGGGTGTTGAGCCCGAGGGCGACGTGGTGAAGATTCTGGATGCCTGGAAGCTGGTGTCCTCCGCCAGAACCCAGGAGGAGCTTGACCGCCTGGGCGATGAGATCATCAAGGTCTTCGCGGAGAACAACTGGGTCATCGGCTATGCCGGCCCCGCCCCGAAGCTGGCCGTGTTTGACGCCCGGCTGATCAACGTTCCCGAGCATGTCATCTACGCGGACGAGTTCCGTGACCTGGGCCATGCCCGCCCCTTCCAGTTTAGCTTCAAATAAGGCTCCGCGTCGCGAAACCCCGGGGAGGGCGCTTGTCCGCCCTCCCCGTTTTTCCGGAAGCCATAGGAGGTTCACTTGCTGCGGTTTATAAGCAGGCGGCTGCTGGTCATGATTCCCATGGTGCTGCTGATCTCTGTCATCGTGTTTTTTGTCATTCAGCTCCCCCCGGGGGATTTCATGTCCAGCTACATTGCCAAAATGGAAGCCAGCAACGAGGTGTTTGACCAGAACACCATCGCGCGAATGCGCGCCCAGTATGGCCTGGACCAGCCCTGGTATGTTCAGTATGCCAAATGGATTGCCGGCATCCTGACCCGGGGTGATTTTGGCTATTCCTTCTCCTACAACCGCCCGGTCTGGGATGTTCTCAGCCAGCGCATGGGCACCACCCTGGCCATCTCCCTGACCACCATGGCCTTTACCTACCTGTTCTCGATTCCCGCGGGCATCTACAGCGCGGTCAAGCAATACTCCTTCGGGGATTACCTGCTGTCTGTCATCGGCTTTCTGGGGATGGGCACGCCCAACTTCCTGTTTGCCATCATTTTGATGGTCATCTCCTACAACTGGTTCGGGGACCCCATGCTGGGCCTGGTCAGCCAGCAGTTTGTCAACCAGCCCATGAGCTGGGCCAAGCTGCTGGATATCCTCAAGCACATGATCATCCCGGTGATTGTCATCGGCACGGCCAACACCTGCGGCCTGATCCGCACCATGCGCAGCCAGCTGCTGGATGAAATCTCAAGGCCTTACGTGCTCACCGCCCGCGCCAAGGGGCTGAGCGAGAAACGCATCCTGTACAAATACTGCGTGCGCGCCGCGCTCAACCCCATCGCCAGCACCATCGGCTGGTCGCTGACCAGCATCTTTACCGGCTCCACCATCTCGGCCATTGTCATGAACCTGCCCACCCAGGGCCCCCTGCTGCACCAGGCCCTGCTCAACCAGGACATGTACCTGGCCGGCAGCTGGCTGCTGCTGATGACGGTCATGATCCTGCTGGGCACCATCCTGTCGGACATCCTGCTGGCCTGGCTGGATCCGCGCATCCGCTACGTGAAGGCGAGGTGAGGGCATGAACCAGAACAAGAAGAAACCGCAGGGCGGCCTGCTCCGGCGCCTGTTAGGCCAGATGGGGTTCCTGCCCCAGCGCATGGTGGTTGATGAGACGGAGGCCTATTACGCCGCCTCCCAATGGCAGCTCATGGGGCGCAAGTTCCGCAAGCACAAGCTGGCGCGGATCGCCATGGTGGTGCTGGGGCTGCTCTACCTGCAGGCGCTGCTGGGCCAGTTCATCGCCCCCCAGGGGCTGACCACCTACTCCAGCGCCTTTGTCAACTGCGGCCCCACGCCCATCCGCATTGTGGATGACAGCGGCAGGCTGCGCGCGCCCTTTGTCTACGGCATCGCCACCGAGCGCGACCCTGTGACCATGCGCAAGCACTACACCGAGGACAGGAGCAGGATCTACCCCATCCAGTTCTTTACCAGGGGGGAGCCCTACCGCTTCCTGGGCTTGTTTGAGAGCGACCTTCACCTGTTTGGCGTGGGGGAGGGCGGCCGCATCTTCCTGTATGGAACCGACGGCGGCGGGCGCGACCTGTTTTCCCGCATCGTGCTGGGCAGCCAGGTCTCCCTCAGCCTGCCGCTTGTGGGGCTGAGCGTCAGCTTTGTGCTGGGCCTGGTGATTGGCAGCATCTCCGGCTATTTTGGCGGCATCGTGGACAGCATCATCCAGCGGCTCATTGAGGTGCTGATGTCCTTTCCCACCCTGCCACTGTGGATGGCGCTGTCCGCGGCCATCCCGCCGCGGGTGCCCATGCTGCAGATGTACCTGCTGATCACCATGATTCTCTCCCTGCTGTCCTGGACCGGCCTGGCCCGCACGGTGCGCGGCAAGTTCATGTCCCTGCGCGAGGAGGACTATGTCATGGCAGCGCGTCTGGCCGGGGTGAGCGACCGCAAGATCATCATGACCCACCTGATCCCGGGCTTCATGAGTTACCTGATTGTCAGCATGACCATGTCCGTGCCGGCCATGATCATCGGCGAGACCTCCATGTCCTTCCTGGGTCTGGGCCTGCGCTCCCCCGTGACCAGCTGGGGTGTCCTGCTCAAGGAAGCGCAGGAAATCCAGAACGTCGCGCTCTATTCCTGGAAACTGATCCCGCTGGTCTATGTCATCGTCACCGTGATCTCCTTCAACTTCTTTGGCGATGGCCTGCGTGACGCCGCCGACCCCTACACCTGAGGAGGAGAGGAGCATGACAAGACCCACACCGCTGCTGAGCGTGCGTGACCTGCGCATCGACATCAACACCATGGACGGCGTCCTCAAGGCCGTGCGCGGGGTCGACCTGGACATCCACCCGGGGAAGACCCTGGGCCTGGTGGGCGAGTCCGGCTGCGGCAAAAGCCTGACCAGCAAGGCCATCCTGGGCATCAACCCGCCCAACTGCAAGGCCAGCGGCTCCATCCAGTTCAATTCCGCGGCGGGCAGCTGGGATTTGCTGGCCTTAAAGCCTGGCGCCGCGGAAATCCGCGGCATCCGCGGGCGGCGCATCTCCATGATCTTTCAGGAGCCCATGACCGCCTTCTCCCCCTTGTACACCATCGGCAACCAGATTTCGGAAATCCTGCTGCTGCACGTCACCCGCGACAAGCGCGTGGCGCGCGCCATGGCCATAGACATCCTCGGGCGCGTGGGCATCGCCAGCCCTGAAAAGCGCATTGACCAGTATCCGCATGAATATTCCGGGGGCATGCTGCAGCGCGCCATGATCGCCATGGCCATTGTCTGCAAGCCGGAACTGCTGATCGCCGATGAGCCCACCACGGCCCTGGATGTCACCATCCAGGCCCAGATTCTGCAAATCATGCAGGAGCTGCAACAGGAGTTCGGCATGGCCATCTTCTTCATCACCCACGACATGGGCACCATCGCCTCCATGTGTGACGAGGTGGCGGTGATGTACCTGGGGCAGATTGTGGAGAACGGGCCGGTCAGGCAGATTTTCAGCCAGCCGCTGCACCCCTACACCCGGGGGCTGCTGGCCTCCATCCCCCGGATGGGCATGGACGCGGAGGAGCGCCTGGCCTCGATCAAGGGCCAGGTGCCCGTCCCCATCGGGCTGCCGGACACCTGCGGCTTTTACCCGCGCTGTCCGCTGGCGGAGGAGGCGGTCTGCCTCCAGGCGCCGGTGCCGCTGCTGGAAATCGAGCCCGGGCATTTTGCGCGCTGCTTCAAGGCCAAGGCGAAAGGAGGGCAGGATGAATGAGCGTGAATGCGTTGCGGCCTGAAACGGGCCAAGAGCCCATCCTGGTCACAAAAGGCCTCAGGAAGGTCTATACAAGGCATAGGCAGTCCCTGGTCGCGCTTGATTCCACGGACCTGACCATCTACCGCGGTGAGGTGCTGGGCGTGGTGGGCGAGTCCGGCTGTGGCAAGACCACCCTGGGGCGCTGTGTCATCCGGGCGATTGAGCCCACCCAGGGGCAGGTTCATTTCTCCCCCCAGGGTGTGCCGGGTGTGGATTTGCTGGCCCTGGACAAGAAAACCCTGAAGGAATACCGCCGCCACATCCAGATGATTTTCCAGGACCCCTATTCCTCCCTGGACCCCCGCATGACGGTCTACAACATCATCGCGGAGCCCCTCATCGCCCAGTATCGCTATACCCGGCCGCAACTGGAAGAAAAAGTGGCCGAAATCATCCGCCTGACCGGCTTGAACCCGGAGTTCATGCACCGCTACCCCCACGCGTTTTCCGGCGGCCAGCGCCAGCGCATCGGCATCGCCCGCGCCCTGGTCACCAGGCCGCAGTTCGTGATTTGCGATGAGGCGGTTTCGGCCCTGGATGTGTCCGTCCAGGCGCAGATCATCAACCTGCTGCGCGATTTGCAGGAGCAGCTGGGCCTGTCCTACATGTTCATCTCCCATTCCCTCAGCGTGGTGGAGCACCTGTCCACCCGGGTCTGCGTGATGTACCTGGGCCGCATTGTGGAGCTTGCGGACACCGCGGATTTGTTCCGGACCCCCCTGCATCCCTACACCGAGGCCCTCCTGTCCGCCCACCCCCAGCCTGACCCGGATTACCCCTCCCGGCGCATCATCCTGCAGGGTGAGGTGCCCAACCCCCTGAACCCCCCTGGGGGCTGCCCCTTCCACCCGCGCTGCCGCTACGCGGTGCCGCGCTGCGCGACTGAGGTTCCGCCCCTGCGCCACATCACCGACAGACACCAGGCTGCCTGCCACCTGGCCGAGGACCTGCGGCTGGAAGGTGTCCGGACAGAAAGGACCGCCTGATGAACAAACACATGATCATTTTGATTGACAGCGGCGACACCATCATTGATGAGAGCACCGAAATCCGCAATGAACACGATGTCGTTGTATCCGCGCGCTGCATCCCCGGCGCTGATGAGGCCCTGCGCCAGCTGCATGCCCAGGGCTATACCATCGCCATGGTGGCCGATGGCCTGCGCGACTCCTTTGAAAACATGTTCCGTGAAAACGGCCTCTATGACCTCTTCAGCGCCCGGGTGTACAGCGAGGATGTGGGCGTGAGCAAGCCTGACGCGCGCATGTTCAGAACCGCGATGGACGCGCTGGGGCTGTCGGAGGCGGACCTGCCCCGCATCGTGATGGTGGGCAACAACCTCAGGCGCGACGTGCGCGGCGCCAACGCCCTGGGCATCACCAGCATCTTCCAGGCCTGGACGCCCCGCTACCCCAAGGTGCCCGAGGAGGCCGGCGACCAGCCGGATTACACCATCCAGTCACCCGCCGAGCTGCCCGGTTTGATGGCGCGCCTGGAGCAGGCCTATCTTGAGAAACAGCGCGGCGGGCGGGAGGCGGACCAATGAAGCTGCAGTACCTGGGCACCGCCGCGGCGGAGGGCCAGCCAGCCATCTTTTGCGGCTGCGCGCTGTGCCTGGAGGCCGCCAGGCGCGGGGGAAAGGACATCCGCACCCGCTCCCAGGCCCTGGTGGATGACAGCCTGCTGATTGATTTCCCGCCTGACAGCTATTGGCACATGGTGCGCCACGGCGTGGATTTGCCCCGGATCCGCCACCTGCTGGTCACCCACACCCACCAGGACCATTTCTATCCGGAGGAATTCTTCTATCGCCGCCCAGGCTTCTGCCAGACGGAGGGCCTGCTCACCCTGTATGGCAATGACGCGCTCAAGGCGCGGATGGACGGCTACCTGCTTCGCACCGGCAGCAGCTATGGGGACAGCAAGCTGGCTTGCGTGGAGCTTGCCCCCTTTGTCAGCCACCAGGTTGGCCAGCACCGGGTGACCCCGCTGCTGGCCGCCCATGACCGCGCCGAGCGCTGCTATATCTATCAGGTGGAGGGCGGCGGCAAGCGCCTGCTGTACGGCAATGATACCGGCATCTTCCCGGAAGCGACCTGGGCGCACCTGCAGGGGACTGTGTTTGACATCATCAGCCTGGACTGCACCCACGGCAGGGAGGCCGAGGGCAGCAACCACATGGGCGTGCCGGACCTGATCAGCATCAGGCGCCGGCTGGAGGATGCCGGCTGCGTCAAGGACAGCACCCTGTTTGTGGCCACCCATTTCTCCCACAACGGTGGCCTGCTGCATGATCAGCTGGTGGAGGCGCTGGCGCCCGTGGGCTATCTTGTGGCGTATGACGGCATGGTGGCGGAGGGGTAGCCATCCCCGCGCTCAGGATGGAGGAGGACACACGGCGCGCCCCTGACACCCGGCCCCGCAACGGCACTGCCACGCTGTGCCAGCCCATGTGCAAGGCGGCGCGTCCAACGCGCCGCCGCCGCATGTTGCCGATCAGCCCACACAGGGAACATGTATGAACCTGCGCGGGGAGGCTAATCAAACCCTCACATTTGATGGGCGCAGGGGTGGCCGTGCATGTCCGTAACGGGCAGCTTACCCAGCCAGCCGCAGCAGGCCCAGGCGCCCCGCGTCCTCATCCAGGGCTTTGAGGGCTTGTGGGCTCAGGCTGCCCCAGCTGTCCTCCAGCGCCATCATGACCGCGCCGACCACCGGCTCAAACCGGCCGTCAAGCACCTGGGTGCCGGGTGCCTTGCTTAGCACGGCCTGCCGGATGCCGCGCCTGAGGGTGTCGCCGCGGCCCTTGAACACGCCGCCGCTGAGCACCAGGCTGGCCTGGCGCTCCAGCAGCCCCAGCCGATCCATGGCCGCGATGGCATAGGCGGACACATCGCGCGCAAAATCCGCCAGCAGGCGCCGGGCGTCCGCGTCGCCCGCGGTATCCGCCTGGTCCAGCAGCAGGGGCAGCCCGCGGATGAGCGCCTCCTCCAGCTGCCCCTTCACCCTGGCGCGCAGGAACGCGTCCACCGTGGCCATGCCAAAGTGGTCCAGCACCCTGGTGATGAAGGGGCTGTGCCGGACAATGCCCGCGCCTGCCTGAACCACCAGGCGGAAGGTGCGGTCAGCCAGGGCTGAGGCGCCCTGGCAGTCATCCTGGACATAGTAGCCGAACACCAGCTGCCCGCCCTCGCGGTTGCGGGCGCAGCAGTTCAGCCCGGTGCCCGCGCAGACAGCAAGGGCGTCCTGCTTGGCGGTGCCGGCCCGCATCGCGATGACGCAGTCATTCACCGCGGTGACGCGTGCTGGATCCAGCCCGAAGCGCGCGCTGATCGCGGACCGCAGCAGGCCCTCCTCCTCCGGCCAGTCGATGCCAGTCACCCCGGCGGCCAGCCGGTCAAGGGCCGCCAGCGCCCCCGGGTGGCCCTGGCAGGCGCCCTGGACGGCGCGCTCCATCTCCTGCAGCGCCCGCTCCATCCCATGGGTGGCGTGGCATGCCCCGCCCGCGCGGCCCAGCCCCAGCAGCCGCCCCTGGTCATCTGCCAGCAGCGCCAGGGTTTCCCCGCCGCCCTGGTCAATCCCCAAGTGGTACTTCATCCCGGTTGCCCTATTGCTGAAACTGGGGCAGGTAGTCCCGGTTGGCGGCCAGCAGCTCAGGCACCAGCTGTTCCACCAGGCTGTATTCCCTGACCAGGGGATGGGCGAGCAGGGCCTGCTTCATTTTCCGCACGCTGCCCTCCACCGCGGCCTCCACCGCCAGCTGCTCATAGTTTTTTACCTGGGCAATCAGGCCCCAGCACATGGGCGGCACCCTGCCCACATGCAGGGGGGACATCCCCCTGCTGTTGACCAGGCAGGGGATCTCCACCACCGCGTCCCGGGGCAGAAACTCCACCGCGCCGTTGGAGGGCACGTTCACCACCATCTCCGTGTCCACATTGTTCCAGACCGCGTGGACGAAGGTCATCGCCACCTCCGAGTAGCCGCCGCCCCCCCGTTTGGCCAGGGCGGGCGGCTTCTCGTCCAGGGTGGGGTCGGCGTAGGCGGCAAACACCTCCCGCTCAATCTCCATCACCTCTTCCCCGCGGGTGCGCTGGGCCTGTTTCATCTGGGCCACCCGCTCCGCCGTGTGGTAGAACCATCCCAGATAGGGGCTGGGCAGGACGCCCAGGGTGCGGATCAGCCCGGGGTCAAGGCCGCTGTCACGGGCTGCCAGCAGGTCAAACTGCTCCTGGCTGATTGGTTTGCCGTCGATGGTGATGTTGCTGATGAAGTTCATGTGGTTGAGCCCCACATAGTCGTACTGCACCCGCTTGCCCTCAATCCCCAGGGCATCCTTCGCCCAGTACTTGGGAAAGAGCCCGCCGGAGCAGAAGCCCGCGATGTTGGCCCCGGTGTACCGGGTGACCGCCTCGGTGATCAGGCCGGTGGGGTTGGTGTAGTTGATGATCCAGCCCTCAGGCGCCAGGCGTTCCATGCGCCTGGCGATGTCCAGCAGCACCGGGATGGTGCGGAAGGCCTTCATCATGCCGCCCGCGCCGGTCGTTTCCTGCCCGACCAGCCCATATTTGAGCGGGATGCGCTCGTCCTTCACGCGCTGCTGGTTGCCGCCCACACGGATTTGTGTGTCCACAAAGTCCGCGCCTGCCACCGCGTCGTCCAGGTCGCGCGTGGCGCGGATGTGCGCCCTGATCCCATGCTTTTTGGCGTAGCGCAGGCTGAAGCCCAGCATGATCTCCAGGCGCTGCTCGTCTATGTCATACAGCACGATTTCGCTGACGGGCAGCTCCTGCTGCCGCCGGGCAATTTCCTCCAGCAGCTCCGGCGTGTAGGAGCTGCCCGCGCCCGCGATGGTAAACTTCATATGCCGCCTCCCCGAATGAACCCGGCGCCTGGCGCGCGGATCAAACGTCGATGGTGATAAAGGGGATCAGGTCACCGGGCTTGTCCGGGTCCAGGCCGCTTTGCAGGGCCTTGTAATAGGCGTAGGCCTGCATCAGGAACACGAAATACAGCGCGACGGCCTCCTGCGGCCAGCCCTGTGGCAGGTGGAAGGCCTCGTCCGCCTCCGCGAACCCCTCATAGCCCACCGCGAGCGTGGCGGCGCCCGCGGCAGCCGCCTC
Source organism: Clostridiales bacterium (assembly GCA_012728815.1). Classification (GTDB taxonomy): domain Bacteria; phylum Bacillota; class Clostridia; order Christensenellales; family Aristaeellaceae; genus UBA6115. Next base: position 25,336 of record JAAYEI010000034.1, on the reverse strand, counting down.
CTTCAGCATCTGCTCCTCCAGCCTGGTCGCCTCCCCGCCCGCGGAGCACAGGGCGACCAGGGTCTGCTTGCCCACAGTGACAATGGGCCCATGGCGCAGTTCCAGCACCTGGTAGTAGTTGCCCGGCATCTGGGCCATCTCAATGGCGATGTAGGCGCCCTCAATGACCAGGCCATACTGAACGCCGCTGCCAATGGCAACCAGGCTGCTGACCTGGCTGAACCGCCCGCAGACGCGCTCCATGCGCACCATGCCATCATGGGCCAGGCGGTCAAAGTCTTCCAGGAAGGCTTGCAGCCCCTGGGCCAGCTGCTGGTCCTTGAGCGCCGCGACTGCCGCCATCGCAAGGTAGAGGCAGTTGAAGGAGCGCGTCTGGCAGACCGAGGTCTCCCGGGGCCAGGGCAGGTGGATGCTCAGGTCTGACAGGCCCGCCAGGCGGGAATCCCCGTACACCACAAAGGAGAGCACCTTGGCCTCAGGATAGAGCTGCTTGAGCACCTGGATGGCCTTGAGCTGCTCGCTGGTGGACCCCGAGCGCGAGGGCGCCAGAATCAGCGGCCGCCTGAACCGCCCCTCATACAGGGTGGGGTGCATCACCAGGTCGCCCGCCTTCAGCGCCCAGGCGTTGGTTTTCAGGGTTCTGCCCAGCGTCTGGGCGGCGCTGAGGGAGGCCCAGTAGCTGGAGCCGCACGCCACAATGACGATGTCCTGCCCGCCCTCCAGCCAGTTCACAATGCCCTCACGGGCAGCCATAACAGCCGCCCAGGTGTTTTTCAACGCCTCGGACTGGTTCAGGATTTCAGCATAGGAATGATACATCTGGTCCTCCTTCAATCAAAATACTCAGGCAGCCAGGCCCTGTGGGTGTCCAGAATCACGTCCACCATCCTTTCCGCCTCCGCCTTGCGCAGGGTGGTCAGGCCGGCCATCAGCGCCTGGACAACCATCTTGCGGTCGCAGCGGACCGAGGCCTCGGCAATCAGGGTTTGGACAGAAGCGATGCGGTTCATGTGGGCCAGGATGCCAGGCGAAATGCTGTCATAGGCCAGGGGGTGGAAGCCGGCGCCGTTGATGAGGGTGGTTTGCTCCAGCACAGCGCCCATGGGCAGGCCCGGCGCCTGCCCGCGGTTGGGCAGGTTGACGGTGCACTCGCAGCGCTCACCGTCCAGCAGGGCGCTGACCACGTCAATGAAGTAGTCCTCATCCCGGAAGGTGTTGCTGGAGCGCTCCTCAATCTTGACCAGCGGCTTTTCGCCATAGGCCTGCGCGCGCATGTCCTCAAACACATCATCCCAGCTGGCGGCGTAGTGCTCAAAGCTGTGGCCGGCGTCAATGCCAAAGGTTTTGCCGTAATAGGCCTTCTCCCCCTGGAAGCCGGGAATGAACTCGCAGATGTGGCCATCCCCGACACAGGGGAAGGCGTCAAAGGCGTCAAACAGCTCCCAGGTGTGGGGCATGTCCTGCCGAAGCTTTGAGTTGCGCTCTGCGGCCTGCCGGACCAGCGGCCAGGCGTTCTTGCCCTGGTAGGTGAAGTCGGTGATGTAGGTGTAGTGGTTGACGCCCACCGCCTTGGACCAGGTCTGCTCATAGGGCACACCAATCAGCTGCGCCAGGTAATGCTGGTAGTAGGTCACCCCGCAGCACAGGCCCACCGTCTTGATGCGGGTGTGCTCGCTCAGCGCGGTCACGTTGGGGGTCATGGGGTTGGTGAAGTTCACCAGCACCGCGTCCGGGCACAGCTCCTCCATGTCCCGCGCGATTTCCAGCAGGCGCGGGATGGTGCGCATGGAGCGCGATACCCCGCCCGCGCCATAGGTATCGCCTGTGGACTGGAAGATGTTGAACTGGCGGAAGATGTAGACATCCTGTTCCCACGCGCGCCGACCGCCCACGCCAATGGTGGTGACCACCGCGTCAGCGCCCGCCAGCACGTCCCGCCGCTGGGTCGACCCTGTGATGGTGACCTGGGCCTCCTCGGCCTCCACCATGCGCTGCCCCAGCTTCATGGCGATGTCCAGGCAGGTGAGGTCGATGTCCACCATGCGCAGTTCCCAGGCGCCGCCCTTTTTGATGACGCTGTCCACAATGCCCTTGGTGAAGTAGGTGCTGCCCACCCCGATCAGGGCCAGGATTTTTTTAGATGACATATTGCTCACTCCTTTTGATGATCTGAAGAATATCGCGCTCCTCCTCCGCGCTGATCAATGGCTCAAGCGGGGGTTTTTCGCGCAGCACCGCCCGGCACAGGTCAGCCGCGCGCTGGCCCGCGTCCTGCCTTGTCTTTGTGCCAAGGTCCAGCATCCTGCGGGTGAAACAGTTGGGCTGCCAGAGCGCGCGGGCGTGCATGGCGGTGTGCTCCTGGTCCAGGAAGGTGTCGCCATGGGGGTGCGCCAGCAGCGCGTCCAGGCAAAAGTCGTCCTCTGTGTAGGTCACCGGGGCCAGGGATTTGTTGAGGAAGGAGCACAGCTCGCCGTCCAGCGCCATCTGCACCGGGGAGCAGACCGCGTCCACTGCCAGCAGGCCGGCCGCGATGTTGCCATGTCCGGCATAGATGGCGGACAGCAGCGCGGAGGCCGTTTTCTGCACACCGGCCTCAAAGGAGGGCGTGTGGGCGTCCGTCAGCCCGGCGTGGTGGTGCTGGGGCAGGCCCATCTTCCGGGCCAGGTACGCGGCCTCCCGGATGAGCTGGTTGCTCTCTGGCCGGCCGTAGCAAAAGGCCGCGGTCGCCATGTCCGTCACGCCCAGGTTGTTGCCTGCGCTTAGCCTGCCCCGCCCAAACAGGGCCCGGGACAGGTGCACGGTGAACATGCGTTCCGCCAGCTGCACCACCTGGGCGCCCGCATGGGTGACCGGGGCGCTGCTTCCCAGCGCGCACATGGTGCCCACCTGGGTTTGCAAGCCGTGGCGGTGGAAGAACATCACCTGCCCCGCCTCCACCGCGCCCAGCTTCAAGGGGCTGAGCATATACACCGTGGCGCGAAACATCTCCTCCACCCTGCGGCCGCTGTGCGCCGCGCGGGCCTGCCACAGGTCCAGCAGGGGGTGAAGCAGCCGGCTGTCCCAAATGGCGTCCCCGCCCGAGGCACCCCACTTCCAGCAGTAGAGCTTCTCATACAGCGGCTGCAGCGCGTCCGGGACGCCGCTGATGGGGCAGCCCAGGGTGACCATGCCCGACAACCCGGGCAGGTGCTTGGACAGCTTGAGGTACTCCAGCCAGTTTTCCTCGGTGATGTCCTCATACTCCCCGTTAAGGCTCAGGTACTTGCCCTCATACATCTCCGCAACCGCGGTCACCCTGGGCGGGTCGGGGGGCTCCTGAGGTTGGGGCTGCAGCAGCGCCCTGCTCAAACGATCAGGGAAACGAGCAATCTGGTCATGAATGGTGGCGCCATAGCCACTCAACAACCCCAGCAGGTCCGTGTTCTCGACCGTCACCCCGGAGCGCTCAAGCAGCAAGATGCTTGAATCCACAACCTTTTCAGCGTATTCCATGCGGCAACCCCCTTTGCTTGATACGATACCATACGGGTGATAAATGAGCAAATAATGCGCAGATAATGATTGATATTGATTGTATTAATGCTTTCTTCACCGCAGACCCTGAAACGGCGCGCCGGGCGGCCGCCCTGCCCTTCAGGCGCCCGGGCCCGCGCCGCCAGCGGCAGACAGGAAGGCGCGCACCTCGTCCAGCCTGCCCTGTCCCCGCTCACCCCCATAGGCGCGCAAACTCATCCCGCCGCAGGCCGCGGCCATCCGCAGGCACTCAGCTAGGGGCAGGCCCTGGAGAAAGCCGTACAGAAAGCCGCCGGCAAAGCTGTCCCCCGCGCCCACGCTGTCGTGGTAGGCAAAGGGGAAGGCCGCCTGGTGGATCGGGGCGTCATCGCCCCGGTAGAGCACCGCGCCCTGGCCGCCGTCCTTCACCACCAGCAGCCTGCAGATGGCCCGCAGGCGCTCCACCCCGCCCAGGGCCTGGGCCTCCTGCATGTTCGGGAAGAAGATGTCCAGCAGGGGCAGCCATTCGTCCAGGCCGGAGAACCGCCCCGCGGGGTCCCAGTTGGTGTCCAGGCTGACGCTCAGGCCCAGCCCTTTGGACCTGCTGACCAGGTCCAGGGCATTTTCCAGGATGTCGGGCATCAGGTACAGGCTGGACAGGTGCAGGTGCCGGGCCTGGCTGAGCAGGCTGTCCGTCAGCATCTCTGCCCGGGGCAGGCTGAAGGTGCCGGCGTAGGTCAAAATGGCCCGGTCCTCCCCCTCGTTGAGGATCAGCCCCAGGCCGGTCTTCACCGTTTCGCTCAGGTGGATGTGCGTTGTATCCACCCCACTGCCCGCCAGGGCGTCCAGGCATACGCGGCCCAGCGCGTCCTGGCCCGCGACGCCCAGCCCGCACACGCGCAGCCCCAGCTTGGCGCACTGGGTGGCGCAGATGCAGGCGGAGCCCCCCATTTCCAGCTGGTAATCATCCACCAGCTTTTCCACCTGCGAAAAAGCGGGGCGGACATCCCCGTACACCAACAGGTCCACCCCGATGTCCAGCGGCATGATGACGTCATATTGCTTGTCAGAACCCACCCATCCACCTCATTTCCTGGTTATATGACCGGCCTGAGCCGCGCCCATCCGGTCCCTCAAAACAAAGGCAGGCTGCCCTGGCCGGCCTCCGCCACCACGGCGTCCAGCGCCTTTTTCTGGTGCCTGTCCACCACAAAGGCGCGCTCCTGGTAGCCCTTTGTGTACTGCACGACCAGCTCATGGGCCTGCTCAAGCAAAGGCACCCGCGCGCTGTCCCACCCCAGGCACCTGAACAGCCCGGGCCGGCGCAGCTCCCTGGCGTAATGGCGCAGGGTGTACTCCTGGTCGATGAAGGCGCCGCCGATGCCCGCCGCGCGGATGGCGTCCAGGCCGATGGTCTCCTCGCTGATCTCAAGGCCGCCGACCAGGTCATTCCAGACAGAGAGCCAGGCGTTGTCAATCACCAGCTGCTCCAGGCTGATGCCCTGGTCCGCGCCCACGATGCCCTGGCAGCCAATGGCCTTGACACCCGCGCACATGCCCAGGACAAAGGACAGGGTCTTTTCAAACCCAGCCTGGAAATCCGGCTGCAGGGCGTCTGTCAGCGCGATGTTGCCATAGGGAATCAGCCCGTAAAACCTGGCCAGCTGCGCGCAGGCCAGGGCGGTGCGCGCGATGAAGGGGGCGCCGAAGGAGCACAGCAGGCTGCCCGGGTCCGCGGCGTGCACCATGCCTGGGTAGTACCGGGGCTTCATGCCCAGCAGCCGCAGCATCACAAGGCCCGCCAGGTGCTCGGCATTGAGGAGGGCCAGCGCCCCCGCCGCGGTGACAGGCGCTGTGGTCATCGCGGTTGCCAGGGAGGCAAAGGAGACCGGCATCCCATGGTCCGCAAACAGCAGGGCCATTTCCAGGCTTTGGGGGTTGACGCGCAGCGGGCTGACCGTGTCCAGCAAAAAACCCGCCTGCCGCCCGGCAATCTCCGCCATCCTGATGATGGGCAGCGCCATGTCCGGGTTGGTCACATAGGTGCCGCCGGGTTTGGCTGAATACACAAACATGGCATAATAGCCCATCAGATCGGCATACTGGGCCGGGACATCCGAAGGGACCACAATGGCGTCCGGCGCGGGGAAGTGGTCCAGGCGCTCCGTCAGCGCGATGCCTTTGAGGATGTCATCCAGCCTGCCCTTGCGCCTTGTGCCCAGGCGGTCATCCACCAGAAAGACCTGGGTGGACACGCTGCCGGTCACCGGTTCCAGGCTGTTTTTCTGCGCCGGGCCGGCGGCGCCGCGCAGGTCCTGCACCATCTCCTCAATCAGGGCGGCGGGGAAACGCACCTGTGAGGCGGTCACCCGGCAGCCGATGCCTGACAGCATGGCCAGCATGCGCTCATTGGGCACCTGCAGGCCGATGTCCTCCAGGATGCGCAGCGAGCTGCGGTGCAGCAGCAGCACCTCCTCCTGGCTCAGGGCAGTGACAGAAGCAAACACCTTATCCATCGCGCCGCTCCAGCAGCCCGGCGGCCGCCTCGTCCAGGTACAGGGTCGCGCCCTTATGATGCTGGAACAGGCTGGCGGGCACCGCGTTGCCCGGCGGCCCTTCCAGCGCCTTGCGCACGATGTCGGCCTTGTGCGCGCCGTGGGCCATCAGCAGCACCCGGTCCGCCTGCAACAGGCTGCCCAGGCCCAGCCCGATGCCCTGGCTGACAGCGCGCGGCCTGTCGAAATATTTGACGGACACCTGCCGGGTCACCTCATCAAGCGGGGTGACCATGCCGCCCGCCGCCACCGCGCAGCCCGGCTCGTTGAAGCCCACGTGGCCGTTCATGCCGATGCCCAGCAAGGTGAGGCCAACCGGCCCGTGCGCCCGCAAAAAGGCGTTGCCCCGGGCGATCTCTGCCTGCAGGTCACCCGCCTGGCCGTCCCACAGAAACAGCCTGTCCTCCGGGATGCCGGCAGGGCCGTAGAACGCTTCCCGCATCACCTGGACGCAGGAGCCCTGGTCCCCGGGGCCCAGCCCCACCCACTCGTCCAAGCCGATGTAGCGCATGCCGCGCAGGTCCAGCGCCTGGCTCTCTTGCAGGGCCACCAGCTCCCGGAAGACCTTCAGCGGCGTGTTGCCCGCGGCCAGGCAGACCAGCGCGCCTGGGTGCTGCCGGACATAGCCGGCAAGCGCCTGCGCCGCCAGGGTGGAGCAGCGTGCGGGGTCTGGTGCAATGACGGTTTTCATCGCGTTCCTTTCTGATGTCCGGCGCTATTCCTTGATGGAGCCAATCATGATGCCCTTGGTGAAATAGCGCTGCAGGAAGGGGTAGACCAACAGGATGGGGATGGTGGCCAGGATGATGGCGGCCATCCGCGCGCTGAGGGGGTTCATGTTCTTGTATTTGGAGGCCATCAGCTTGCCGATGGCGCTGATGGAGGAGTTGGTCAGGCTGGAGAGCATGTCCCGCAGCATCATCTGCAGCGGCCATTTTTTCTGGTCGTTGACGAAAAGCATGGCGTGCCACCACTCGTTCCATTTGTCCACCGCGAAAAACAGCGTGATGGACGCGATGACCGGCAGGGAAATGGGCACGATGATCTGGAACAGGATGCGCAGGTCATTGGCGCCGTCCAGCTTGGCGGATTCCTCCAGGCTGGCGGGGATGGACAGGAAATAGTTCTTCAGGATGACCAGGTAGAAGGGGCTGACAATCAGCGGCAGGATCATCACCCAGACCTTGTTGATCAGGCCCAGGGACTTGATCTGCAGGTAGTAGGGGATCAGCTGCCCCCAGAAGAACATGGGAATCAGCACCAGGGTCATGAAGAAGCGCCGCAGCGGCGAGCCTTTCTTGGACAGCCCGTAGGCAGCCATCAGCGTCAGGAGAATGCTGATGAAGGTGCCCACCACCGTGATGAAGGCGGAAATCTTCAGGCTGGAACCCAGCATGCTGTCCTCCACCAGCATCCTGTACGCCTGGAAATCAAAGCTGTAGGGCAGGATATAGGCCACCTTGTGGATGTAGACAACCGGGTCGGCGAAGGAGACGATCAGCACATAGTAGAAGGGGAAAACCGCGATCAGAAACAGCAGCCCCAGCACGCTGTGGATCATCCAGTCGCCGATGGTCAGGCGGCGGCGGTGTCGTTTCTTCCTGGTCATAGGATGCCCTCCTGCCCCATGCGCCGCACCGCGGTGTTGGCGATAATCAGCAGCGCCACGTTGATCACCGACTTGAACAGCCCCACCGCCGTGGCGAAGGAATAGTTGGACCCGGCGCTGATGGCGGTGCGGTAGATATAGGTGTCGATGATATCCGCCTTTTGCATGACCACGCTGTTGTACAGGTTGATGATCTGGTCAAAGCCGCCGGAAAGCACGTTGCCCACGGACAAAATCAGCAGGATGGCGGCAGTGGAATACAGCCCCGGCCAGGTGATGTACAGGATTTTCTGCCAGCGCCCCGCGCCGTCGATCTCCGCCGCCTCATACAGGGAGGGGTTGATGGTGCTCAGCGTGGCCAGGTAAAGGATGGAGTTCCACCCGCCCTCCTTCCAGACCTCCGTCAGGTAGAGCATCACGCGGAACTGGTCCCCGTCATTGAAGATGCGGTGCTTGGACGCGTTGAGGGCCAGCAGCATCTGGTTGACCAGGCCCTGGTCGGCCAGGAAGCCCTTGATGATGCCCGCGATGACAATCCAGGACAGGAAATGGGGGAAGGTATAGGCGGTCTGGTAGCTCCTGCGGATTTTGGGCGAGCGCACCTCGTTGATCAGCAGCGCCAGCACAATCGGGTAGGGGAACCCGATCATCAGCTTCATGAAGCTGATGATCAGCTGGTTGCTGAACACGGACCAGAACTGCGGCATGCCCCAGAGCTGCCGGAAGTATTTCAGGCCGACCCAGTCGCTGTTCCAGATGCCCCTGCGGATGGAAAACTCTTTGAACGCCAGCACATTGCCCAGCATGGGCACATAGGAAAAGACGATCAACAGCGCAATGACAGGCAGCACCATCATCAGGATGTACCGGTAGTTCCATACCCTTTTGAATTTGCGCCGCAGCGGTGGCTGGGCGGATGCTTTGGTGGTCATCTGATATCCTTTGTGTCGCGCCGGCCGGGGAGGCCCCGGCCGGCGCGGTCAATTATTCGCCCCTGGCCTCGCGGGCAGCCTGGCCGACTTCCTCAACCATCTCATACAGGCCGTTGGCAGCCAGCCGGTCCTGCAGTTCCTGCCACTCAGCCTCCGGGTCGCCCTGGGAGCCGGAGAACATGAACTGATAGAGGAGTTCCTGTGCCTGGTCCACGTACATGTCCCGCAGCGGGGTCTGGATCATGGTGTAGTCATAGGACACCACCTTGGGCTTGCCGTTGACGGACACCCAGTCGAAGTACTCGTTGATAATCTCTGCCGAGTAGGGGTAGTTGGTCGCGTAGTCAAAGAACATCTGCCCCTCGTTCCAAACGGACAGGAAGGAGAAGCCGTTCAGGAAGGGATACTTCTGCAGCAGGTTGGGGCGCTGGCCGTCCTCGGTAAGGAAGACGATCTCATCGCCCTCGCGCCTGTAGTCCACCCCCTCCAGGCCAAAGCGGATGATGTCCATGTATTCCTCGCTGGCGCAGTAATCCACCAGCTGGAGGATTTTTTCCATCTTCGCGTCATCCACCTTGTAGGAGATGTACATCTCCGACCAATAGTTGGTCATGTTGGTGTAGTAGTAGTTGCCGTCATACTTGTTGGGGATGGGCAGCAGGTAGCCAATCATGTCCTCCAGCTTTTTGTCCGGGTACAGGGCGGAGAACTTGTCAAAGATGTAGTGGTCATTCTGGTAGAGCTGGAAGGGCAGGATGGCCGCCTTGTTGGAGGCGAACTTGTTGAAGCCCGCGTCCGTGTCCTGGAAGGCGATGTCCGGGTCAATGATGCCCTCGTTGTACAGCTGGCGCACCAGCAGCGCGGCCTCATAGGTGTGCTCGGCGTTGACGGCCACGTAAGGATCGCCGTTCTCATCGGTCTGCCAGGTGCCAAAGGGCATCTTTTCAATGGCAGGCCAGATGTAGGCCACCAGGAAGCCCGCGTCAAAGGAGGTCATGCCGATGGTGTCGTTCACGCCGTTGCCGTCCGGGTCCCCGTTGACCAGGGCGCGGGCGAACTCAATGAACTCATCCAGGTTGGTGGGCACCTCCAGCCCCAGCTGCTCCGCCCAGTCCTTGCGGTAATAGCAGCCGCTCTGGGCGACCCAGCCATAGCCGCTCAGGTCGGCCTTGCACCGCGGGATGGACCAGAAGCGGTCCTTCATCTTTGTCATGGAGACATCCGGCAGGGAGAGGATTTTCTGCAGGTTGGGGTAGGCGGACATGTCCTCGGGCAGGGGCTTCACCAGCTCCTCATTCACCCACATGTTCAGCGTCTTCATGTTGTTGCCGATCATGTCGATGTTGAAGATGTCCGGCATGTCGTCCGTGGCCACCCAGGTGTTCACCTTCTCGGTGTAGTCGTCCCAGGTCATGGCAATTGGGTCAATGCGGATGTTGAACTTGTCGCACAGGAATTCGTAGACGGCATCGTTGGCGTCCACGAAGGTGGGGTCCACCTCCCACAGGGCAATGGAGATGGTGGTCGGCTCCTCGGCCAGCCCCGCGGGCATGAAGGGCAGCAGGATGGCCAGCAACAGCAGCGCCGCAATCAGACGTTTCATGTGATTTCCTCCTTTTTGTTCAGATGGTTCGGGGGTCGCGTCCGGGCCTGTCATCCACCTCCTTCAATTGCGCGTGGTTTCTTCGCGTGCTATTTCCACTGCTTTGGCAAGCAGGGACAGATCGGGACATTCGTACAGGTCGCGCACGATGATTTCCAGCTGGCAGCCCCGGGAAGCGCGCGCGGTTGCCCGGATGCTGGCCCGCCAGGCCTCCTCCCGGAAGGTGCCGCCAGAAAACAGGGAGGTCACGGGGGGTTTGCGCGAGTACACCACGGAGGTGCCCTGCAGGTGCTCACCCATCATCCCCTCGTGGGAAAAGGGGGAGACCGATGCCTTGGCAATGTTGGGCAAGGCCTTGAACAGCGCTGGCCAAACCCGCTCCAGCGGCTCACAGCAGCCGTAGTACACCCGCCCGTAGCGCGCGGCCAGCCCTTGCAGGTGCGGCAGGTAAAAGGCCGCGAACATCGCGGGCGAAATGGGCGCGGCTTCTTCTGTCTCCACCCAGTTCCAAAGGCTGCCCAACCCCGGGGTGGTTTCTGCCCGTGGCAGGCCCCCCACCCCGAAGCTGCTGGCAGCGGCCTGACAGGTGGTGTGATCCGGGCCAAGCAGCCCCAGGGCCAGCAGCTGGTCCTCCACCAGGCGCTGGTTGTCCGCCAGGCAGGTGAGCAGGCGCCTGAGGTCCTCCGGCTCATCGTAATAGGCCAGCAGCAGCCCCTCCATCCCCAGCAGGTCCACCGCCTGGCCGCCCAGGTTGACCAGGGGCAAGGAAGAGCCCAGGCGCACGGGCATCAGCCCGTCCAGGATCTCCCCCATGCGGTCCAGGCGGCGCCTGGAGGCCTCCTGGTCCACCTGGACGCGGGCCGGCTTCAGCAGGTGGACATCCGCCTCAAGGTCTTTGATGGGCGGGTCCACCGCGTACCCGATTTGCCTGCCCTGGCTGTCCGCCGCGTAGGTGCGGCGGGTGTCCAGGCCAAAGAAGTCAATGTGGATGGACCAGGGCAGCACCAGCTCCTGGGGGAGGGGGTGGTCATCACGGATCACCGTGGCATAGCGGATGTTGCTGAGCAGGAAATGCTCCAGCTCACGCTCCGGGCTGCCTGGGGGGCAGCGGTAGAGGCGCCGCGGGATAAAATCATCCTGAAAGGTATCTGTCTCAACCACCACGGGCACAGCGGCTTCCTGCCCGCTGTTCAGGGCCACCCAGTTGCTGATGCAGGCCGCGTTTCGGTCGCTGCGCGCCGCGTCCAGCATCCGTTTTGTCAGATCCCTCAGATATGTGGTCACATCACCTGCCCGCCCGTGTTCGGTAGTTTCTGTATAGAAAGCGGTTCATTTTGTTGATTGATTATAGGGTGATACCGCGGCTGGGTGCAAGTATATGAAGAATAATGCTCGTTTATGATTGTTATTTGAAATATTAAATGGCCGATTGGGCGGATAAAAGGATTGAAATTGAAGATATATCATAGATATTTCTGCGTTTTTGTGTTTGGGATTGAATGAAACCCGGTCCGTGGTATAATGGGCAACAAAACAGGGGCCAGGGCACCGCCCCATAAACACAGATGATGAATGGTGGGAGAGTTGCATGAAGCCTGCTGATTTCGCGAAACACAAGGACATCATACAGTTTATCACGCAAAAGAACGAGGTTTCCGTCAGGGAGCTGGCTGAAAGGTTCTACCTGAGCGAGGCGACGGTCCGGCGCACGCTGACCAAGCTGGAAAACGTGGGCTATGTGGTGCGCTTCCATGGCGGGGCGCGGCTGGCCGACCCGATGGAGACCTCGCGGGTCAAGCGCAGGAGCCTGCTGCATGTGGCTGAAAAGGACGCCATCGCCGCGTTTGCCGCCGGGCTGGTCCAGGATGGGGCCACCATCCTGATGATGGGGGGCTCCAGCGTGGCGGCCATGTGCCCCCACCTGCAGGGGAAGAACATCACCATCATCACCAATTCCATCGTCATCATCCAGGAAATGGCCTGGATGACCAATTGCAAGGTCATCCTGCTGGCCGGCGTCCTCAACCCCACGGAGATGGAGGTTCGCGGCGCGCTCACCGAGCACAGCATGGCCCGTCTGCACGCGGGCCTGGCCTTCTTTGGCACCTCAGGCCTCAGCCTGCAGCACGGTGTGCTCACAGATGACCCCAACGCCATTGGCACCTACGAGAAATGTGTCAGCATCTCGGAAAAAACCTACGTGCTGGCGGACCACACAAAGTTCACCAACCCCGCTGGCACCACCGCCGTGTTCACCCTGGATGAGCGCATCAACCTCATCACGGATGACAAGGCGCCTCCCGCCGTCATCAAGGCGCTGAAGGCCAGGGGCGTGTCGGTGGATGTGGTGGGCAACAATGAGCCGGCATCAGGGGAAGCACACAGCTGATCTGTTTCCAATTTAACGCGCGCGGGAGGGTAATATGCCGCTTGTCACATCAAAAGAGATGCTCTTGAAAGCGCAGGCCGGCGGTTACGCCGTGGGCGCCTTCAACGTGGAAAACATGGAGATGGCCCAGGCTGTGCTGGCCGCCGCGCAGCGGATGGGCGCGCCTGTCATGGTGCAGACCACCACCGGCACGCTCAAGTATGCCCCGCCCGGGCTGTACGCGGCGATGGTGGGGGCCTTGGCCGGGCAGGCTGCCCTGCCCGTCGCCATGCACCTGGACCATGGCAGCAGCCTGGAGCTTGCCCAGCGCTGCCTGGACGCCGGTTACACCTCCCTGATGATTGACGGCTCCCTGCTGGCCTTTGACGCGAACGTTGCCCTGACCAGGCAGGCGGTGACGCTGGCCCGCGCGGTCCCCGTTGAGGGCGAGCTGGGCACCCTGGGCGGAAAGGAGGATGCGCTGGAGGGCAGCACCCTGTATACCCAGGCGGCAGAGGCGGAGGCCTTTGTCCGGCTTACCGGCGTTTCCAGCCTGGCCGTGTCCATTGGCAGCGCCCATGGCCTGTACAAGGGGGAACCCCGCATCGATTTGGACCGCCTGGAGGAGATCCGGGGCCGGGTCAGCGTCCCCCTGGTGCTGCACGGCGGCACCGGCATCCCGGAGGAGACCATCAAGGCTTGCATTGCCAGGGGCATCAGCAAAATCAACTTCGCGACCGACCTGCGCATCGCCTTCACCGGGGCTGTGAAGGCGGCCATGCGGGACAAGCCGGATGCCTTTGACCCCAAAGCCTACCTGAGCGCCGGGCGCGCGGCGGTGGAGGCCAGGGTTTGCCAGCTGATTGCCCTGTGCGGCTGCGAAGGGAAGGCCTGAGCATGGCCGACATCCTGCTGGGCATTGACCTGGGCACCTCTGCCTGCAAGGTGGGGGCCTTCAGCCTGGACGGGCGCATGCTGGCCCAGGCCTCCGCGGCCTACCCAACGGCCTACCCCCAGCCCGGCTGGTCAGAGCAGGCGCCTGAGGTCTGGTGGCAGGCGGCCTGCCGCGCGCTGCAGGAGCTTATGGCCCAGGGGGCTACCCCTGCCCGGGATGTGCTGGGCATCGCGGTCAGCGGGCAAAGCTGGGCCATGGTCATGGTGGACAGCGCGGGCCAGGCACTGCTGCCCAGCCCCATCTGGACAGACAGCCGCGCCCAGGCGCAGTGCGAGGCCATCCTGCGCCTGATCCCGGAGGAGGAGCTGTTCGCCCTGAGCGGCAACCCCCTGCAGCCGGGCTACACCTTTCCCAAAATCCTTTGGTGCAAGCAACACCATCCCCGCGTGTACCAGGCCTGCGCCGCCATTTTGCAATCCAACAGCTTCATCGCCTTCCGCCTGACCGGGCAATTCTCCCAGGACCGCTCCCAGGGCTATGGGCTGTGCTGCTATGACATCAGCGCCGGCCAGTGGGATGAGGAGGTCTGCGCCCGCCTGGGCGTGGACCCGGGCCTGCTGCCGCCGCTGTTTGACAGCCATGGGCAGGTGGGCCTTGTGACCCGGGAGGCCGCGGGGCAGGCAGGGCTGATGGCCGGCATCCCGGTGTTCGCGGGCGGGCTGGACGCCGCCTGCAGCGCGCTGGGCGTGGGCGTCATCGCCCCCGGGCAGGTGCAGGAGCAGGGCGGGCAGGCCGGCGGCATGAGCATCTGCACCGCCAGCCCCTTCATGGACAGGCGCCTTATTCTCAGCACCCATGTGGTGCCCGGGCGCTGGCTGCTGCAGGGCGGCACCACGGGCGGCGGCGGGGCGCTGAAGTGGTGCAGGGAGACCTTCTGCCCCGGGCTGGATTTCCAGCAGATGGACAGCCTGGCAGCGGGCGTGCCCCCGGGCTGCGACGGGCTGACCTTCTTGCCCTACCTGGCCGGTGAACGCAGCCCGCTGTGGGAACCAGGCGCCCAGGGGGTGTTTTATGGCCTGCGCTATGCCAGCGGCCGTGCCCACATGATCCGCGCGGTGATGGAAGGGGTGGCGTTTTCCCTGCGCCACAACCTGGAAACCGCGCGGGCAACCGGCACGGGCATCAGCTTGCTGCGCGCCACAGGCGGCGCCGCCCGCAGCGCGCTGTGGACCCAGATGAAGGCGGACGTCACCGGCATCCCGCTGGAGCTTCCCTCATCAGAGGAGAGCACCGCGCTGGGCGCCGCCCTGCTTGCGGGCGTGGGTGCCGGCGCGTACAGGGGGTTTGCCCAGGCGGTCGCCCGCGCTGTGCGCCCAGGCCGTCGCCTGGAACCCGGGGAGGGCAGCCAGGCGGCCTACAACAAGGCCTACGCGCGCTACCGGGAACTGGCGGACCGCCTGCTCCCCATGATGGCACAGCGGGGAGGGCAGCCATGATCCTGACTGTCACGCCAAACGCCTCCATTGATACCCTCTACCTGCTGGATGAGCTGGCGCCGCACACGGTGATGCGCGTCCGGCAAGTCATCCACACGGCAGGGGGCAAGGGGCTCAACGTGAGCCGCATCGCGGCCCTGGCTGGCGAACCGGTGCTGGCCATGGGGTTTGCCGGCGGCTTCAAGGGGCGGCAGCTGGAGGCCCTGCTCAGGCACAGCCCGGGCATTCAGCCGGCCTTTACCCGGACCCGCGCGGAAACACGCAGCTGCATCAATGTCTGGGAAGTGGACAAGGGCCTCAGCACGGAATTCCTTGAGCCGGGTCAGCTGGTGCGCCAGGCGGAAATTGCCCGGTTTTTCAAGGATTTTGAGCGGCATCTGCCCCAGGCCAGCTGCGTGACGCTGTCTGGCAGCCTGCCGCCAGGCCTGCACAGGGGCTGCTATGCTGATTTGATCCGCCTGTGCCGGGCAGCCGGGGTGCCGGTGTTGCTGGACAGCTCAGGCGCGGCGCTTCAGGAGGGATTGGCCGCCCGGCCAACCCTGATCAAGCCCAACCTGGCTGAGCTGGAGCAGCTGTTGGGGCAGTCGGTCCGGGGCGAGGCCCGCCTGCATGCGGCGGCGCTGGGCTTGCACCGCCAGGGCATCGCCTGCGTGGTCGTGTCCCTGGGGGCGGAGGGCGCCCTGATGGTGTGCGGGGAAGGCAGCTTCATGGCTGTGCCGCCGCCAATCAAACCGGTGAACACGGTCTCGTGCGGGGACAGCATGGTGGGCGGTTTCGCGGTGGGCTTCGCCCGGGGCTGGACCATGGCTGACAGCCTGCGCTACGCGGTGGCGGTGTCCGCCGCCAACGCGCTGACCCTGCGCAATGGCAGCTATGAGGCAAGCGACCTGGCGCGGCTGTCCGGGCAGGTTCGCCTCAAGCGCGTTTGAGCGCAAAAAGCGCCGACACCAGGCGCCCAAGGCCTGGGAGCGGGCCCGCGCCGCGTTCAGGGAAGCCCGCCTGTCATCAGAAGGCGGGCTGGCGGCAGGCATCCAGCGCCTGACCGCCCGCCGCGGGGCAGAGGTGTTTTGTCAGGGATTGTGTTTGACATCACCGCAATCTGTTGTACCCTGATAGGCGGCAACCCGGTTCGCCGGTCATATCAACACAGGATAGACCTGTCAAGGAGGGATGAAGGTGACCATATCCCAACAGGACAAGCAGGCGCTGCGGGAGCTGGCGCGCCGCTGCGGGGAGCTGGCCGCTTCCCCGCGCAACCAGCGGCTCTACCAGGATTGGCTGGACCATGCCAGCGCCGGGGTGCCCTCCCGGCCCATGATCCGCATTGAGATTGACACCTTTGAGCAGGACGTGCTGCCCCCCCTGATGACCTGCCAGGGCGAGGCGGCGCGGCGCATCGAGAAGCGCCTGCTGCGGCCGCTGGCCAACTTCACCCTCTTTGAGGATGACACCCTTCTGCCCCCGTATTACGCGGTGAGCGGCCACTTCTCCTTCCTGCCGTTTGGCCTGCCGGTCAAGCGGCGGGAAACGGCCGGGGTGGGCTACCGGTTCATCCCCTACCTGCGGGTGCTCAAGGAGGATGACCACCAGCTGGGGCCTTCGGTCTACTCGGTGGATGAACAGGGGGCCAGGCGGGAGCAGCAGGTGGCGGAGGATGTGTTTGGCGACCTGCTGCCGGTGCGGCGCGTCGGCCACTGCCTGGGCGCCTCGCCCATGCAGAACATCGTGCAGATCATGGGCATGGAAGACCTTTACATCGCCATGGCAGAGGAGGAGGAGCGCTTCCACCGCATGATGCGCCTGCTGACAGACGGCTACCTGGCCTTCTTCCGGATGCTGGCGGCGGGCGGGCACCTGCGCTCGGCCGCGCGCATGCAGCACCTGGCCCAGGGCACCTACTGCTTCAGCCATGAACTGCCCGATGACCAGCCCGGCGCGCCCCTGAACCAGCTGTGGCTGTACATGGATGCCCAGGAGGCGGCCGGCATCTCCCCCCGGATGTTCGCGGAGCTGGTCTTTCCCTACTACCGGGAGCTGATGGACGCCTTTGGCCTGGTGTCCTACGGCTGCTGCGAGGCCACCCACACCATCTGGGACAGCTGCCTGGGCCAGGTGCCCAACCTGCGCAAGCTGTCCATCTCCCCCTGGTGTGATGAGCGCTTCATGGGGGAGCGGCTGTCGGGCACTGGCGTCACCTACCTGCGCAAGCCACCGGCCACGCTGCTGGGGCTGGGGACCACCCTGGATGAGGAGGCGGTGCGCGCCAGCGCGCGGGCAACCATGGCGGCCACCGCCCACCGGTGCAAGGTGGAGTTCATCCAGCGGGATGTGTATCAGATCAACGGCCCGCCTGAGAAGGTGCGGCGCTACGTGCAACTGTTCAGGGAGGCGTTTTAGCAAGATGCAGAGTATGACGAACATGCGGGACCATATCATCAGCCGGCGCTACCAGGTGGAGCTGGGGCCGCCCCGGCAGGACGCGCCTGATCTGCGCGCCGCGCTGGACCAGTTCGCCCAGCGCTACCGGCGCGTGCTGGACAGCGGCTATGTGGCCGGCATCACCGACAACTCCATGGGCCTGCTGGCCTTCCAGGGCACGGAGACCATCATCGAATTGGGCTTGCCGGTCAATCCCGGCCAGGTGATGATCCACCTGAACACCTTCCACACCCTGGAAAACCTGCACCAGATCCTGGAGGACTGCCTGCGCCTGGGCATCCGCCAGCTGCTCATCATCAGCGGGGACGGCTCCGACCGCCTGCCCCGCCTGCAGCCGGAGGAGGTGGGCGCCACCCAGGTGGCGGCGGTCACCGCGGTGGAGCTCCTCGCCTACATTCACCGGGTCTACCCGGGCAGGTTCGAGCTGGGGGCGGCCTTCAACCCCTATGAGCCCCGGGAGCATGAGCTGGACAAGCTGGCGCGCAAGCTGCAAGCCGGCGCCAGCTTCCTGATCACCCAGCCACTGCTCAGCAAAAATGCCGTGGTGGATGAGGTGCTCAGGCGCTATCCGGACCTGCCTGTGTTTGTGGAGGCCTGGATGAGCCGGCGCATCTCCCTGCTCAGCGAAGCGGTGGGCTATGAAATCAAGGACGACCCCAGCTTTGACCCCATCCTGACCCTCAAGCAGCTGCACCGGGACTACCCGGACTGCGGCATCTACCTGTCCCTGCTGGGCTTCAAAACCCAGTACGACCTGCTGGGGGACACCTGGGTAACCCGGCACACGGAGGGCTGAATGAAGATTGTTGTCTGCGTCAAACAGGTGCCCGCTTCCAGCGACGCCCAGATTGACCCGGTCACCAAGCGCATCGTGCGCGAGGGCACCAGGGCGGTGCTCAACCCCTTTGACACCTACGCGCTGGAAGAGGGCGTGCGCCTGGCCAGGCAGCTGGGCGGGCAGGTCATCGCGCTGTCCATGGGCCCGCCCAAGGCGGAGGCCTGCCTGCGCGAGGCCATCTCCCTGGGGGTGGACCAGGCCATTTTGCTGAGCGACCGCGCCTTTGGGGGCTCCGACACCTACGCCACCAGCTACGCCCTGGCCCGGGCCATTGACACCATCGGCGGGGTGGGGCTGGTGATCTGCGGCAAGCAGGCGGTGGACGGGGACACCGCCCAGGTGGGGCCGGGCATCGCGGCGCACCTGGGCTGGGCGCAGGCGACCTACGTGATGAAGGTGGAGCGGGCTGACAAAGACGGCCTGCGGCTGCGCCGCATGAACGAGGAGGGCTGGGACGTGGTGGAGGTGGGTTTCCCCTGCGTCCTCACCGTGCTCAAGGACATCAACCAGCCCCGGGTGCCCACGCTTCGGGGCGTGCTGTCCGCCATGGAGGAGCAGATTCCGGTCTGGACGCCCGCGGACATTGGCGCTGACACCGGCAAGCTGGGCCTGGACGGCTCCCCCACCCGGGTGGTGAGGACCGCGCCGCCCCCGCCCCGGCAAACCGCCAGCAAGCGCCTGGCGGGCAGCCCGGCGCAGGTGGCCGGGGAGCTGGTGGCTGACCTGCGCACCCGCGGAATTTTATAGGCTGGAGGCAAAGCATGCGGATCAAACCGGAAGAGAAGAACAGCTGGCGGCATGTCTGGGCCCTGGCGGAGGTGCTGGGCGGCCAGGTGCAGCCGGTCACCCACGAGCTGCTGGGCATCGCGCGGGAGCTGGCGGACACCCGGGGGCAGCAGGTCTGGGCGGTGCTGCTGGGCGCTGGCACGGCGGGCCAGGCAGAGGAGCTCATCGCCTGGGGGGCTGACCGCGTGCTGCTGGTGGATGAGCCGCAGCTGCGGGGCTTCCAGGACGAGCTGGAGGCCGGCCTGCTCACCCGCCTGATTGGCAAATACCAGCCGGACATCCTGCTGGGCGCGGCCACAGCCAGGGGGCGGGCTTTGATGCCCCGGGTGGCGGTGCTGTGCGAGACCGGCCTCACGGCGGACTGCACAGGGCTTGCCATTGACCCGGATTCCGGCGACTTGTTGCAGACGCGCCCGGCCTTTGGCGGCAACATCCTGGCCACCATCTTCAGCGCCAGCCACCGCCCGCAGCTGGCCACCGTGCGGCCCCGGGTGATGCGGGCGCGGGAGCGGGAGGAAGGCCGGACAGGCCAGGTCATCCGCGAAGGCCTGGCGGCCGGGGACAGCCCCGCCATGAAGCGCGTTCTGGAGGTCTTCCAGGACCGGGAGTCGGTGGTCAACCTGGGCCACGCGCAGATCATTGTGTCCGGCGGGCGCGGGGTCAAAAGCGCCCGGGGCTTTGATTTGCTGCGCGCGCTGGCGGACAAGGTGGGCGCGGCGGTAGGCGCCAGCCGCGCGGCGATTGATTCGGGCTGGATCTCCTACGCCCACCAGATCGGGCAGACCGGGCAGACGGTGCAGTCCAAGGTGTACATCGCCTGCGGCATCTCCGGACAGATCCAGCACCTGGTGGGCATGCAGTCCTCCGACACCATCATCGCCATTGACAAGGACCCGGACACCCCCATGATGCGCCTGGCGGACATTGCCATTGTGGGCGACCTGTTTGAGGTCATCCCGGAAATCATCAAGGAAATAGACAGGGTATAGCGGCAGGAGGCAGAGAACATGATCATCATCGGGGAGAAAATCAACAGCACCCTCAAGGCCATCCGCCCGGCCATGGAGGCCTATGACGCGGCGGCCATCCAGGACCTGGCCCGCAAGCAGGCGGCGGCCGGCGCCAGCTTCATCGACGTGAACGCCGGTATGTTTCTGGAGGACGAGCCCCAGCGCCTGGCCTGGCTGGTGGACAGCGTGCAGGCGGTGTGCGACACCCCGCTGTGCATTGACTCGCCCAACCCCCGGGCGCTCAAGGCCGGCCTGGCCGCCAACCGCAACCCCAAACCGCTCATCAACTCCATCACCGGGGAGAAGGAGCGCTTTGACGCGGTGCTGCCCCTGGTGCTGGAATACCAGGCGGGCATCATCGCCCTGTGCATGGATGACAGCGGCATGCCCGAAACCGTTGAGGACCGCCTGCGGGTGGCTGACAGCCTGATTGCCCGCCTGACCCGGGCCGGTGTCGCGCTGGAGGACATCTACATCGACCCGATCATCCGCCCGGTTGGCACCGGCACCCACTACGGGGTGGTGGCGCTGGAAACCATCCGCCGGGTGAAAGGGAACTACCCCCAGGCGCACATCGCCTGCGGGCTGAGCAACGTGTCCTTTGGCCTGCCGGCGCGCCGGTTGATCAACCAGGCGATGCTGGTGGCCGCCATGGCCGCGGGCATGGACGGCGCCATCCTGGATCCCCTGGACCAGAAGCTCATGTCCTTCATCTACGCGACGGAGGCACTGCTGGGGCTGGACGAGTACTGCGTGGAATACCTGGGCCACTACCGGGCGGGCCGGATCGAGGGCTGAGCCAGGGCACAACAGCAAAGGTCCCTCCCGGATTGGGGGGGACCTTTGTGTCCTGAACCGGCTTATCCCCCGGCCAGCACCTGCGTGCACTGCCCCGCGTCAACCCGCCCGGTCTGCTGGATGGAGGTGATGACGCCGTCGTCCGCCAGCGGAACAAGCCATATTGACACTCTTTTGTAACTATTTTATAATCTTGATGTAACAACTGAATCATCCCGCAACTTATGTTCACATCCGACTGGCTGACCGGCACCATTGTATGGAGGGGAACGATGAACAACGACATACACGCAGCGGGGCCCTGGCGCTTTTGATCGCTTTTGGCCTGTTGCTTGCAATCAGCCCCGCAAAGGCCAGCGCCAAGGAGCATCAGCTGAGCGCGCCTGGCGCTTCGGCCCTGGACCCATCAAGCATCCATTATTTGGGGGCCTTCCGGCCGCCGGAGAACGGGCAAGGAAATGAGGATTCCTTTTCCTACAGCGGCGAGGCCCTGGCCTTCTCCCCAAACGGAAACAGGGGCCAGGAAACACAGGCCTGGCCCCTTCTGTGCCCGCGGCCCCTGTTTCGCGCCCTCCCCCGCTGACAAGCAGGCCGAAGGGCCTGAATGAAGCGCAAAAAGACTGAACCCCCTTGAAAACAGGGGTTTCAGCGGTTTTGGCGCGCCTTCAGGGCCGCAGCGCTCCGCGATACCCAGCGCCCCACTCAGCCCTTGACGGCGCCGATGACCAGGGATTGGGACACCTGTTCCTGGAAGACAGCGAAGATCAGGATGCTGGGCAGCACCGCCATGGTGATGGCGGCAAACAGCGCCGTGTAGTTGAAGCTGAACTGGGAGGTGAAGTAGCTCAGGCTCAGCGGCAGCGTTCTGACAGCCGCTGATTTGGTCAGCACCAGGGCAAAGGTGAACTCGTTCCAGGCGTTGAGGAAGGCCATGACGGCGGCAGAGGCCAGGCCGCCCTTGGTCAGGGGCAGCATCACCCGGAAATAGGTGTACATGAACCCCGCGCCGTCAATGTAGGCCGCCTCCTCCAGGCTGGCGGGCACGCCGGCAAAGCTGGCCCGCATGATCAGCAGGGTCAGGGGCATGTTCAGCGCCATGTACACCAGAACCAGGCCCGGCAGGCTGTCGGCCAAGCCCAGGGAGGTGATCACCTGGTACACCGGCTGCATCAGGGCGGTCATGGGGATGACCATGGACAGGGCAAGGATGGAGAACAGCAGGTTTTTGCCCCGGAAGCGGGTGCGGGCAAACACATAGGCAGCCAGGGACACCAAAAACACGTTCAGAAAGGTGCTCAACATGGTGATGACCACGGAGTTGAAAAAGTACCGCAGGATGGGCGACACCTCAAGGGCCATCCGATAGCCCTCAAAGCTGTAGGCGGTGGGCAGGCTGACCGCGCTTGAGAGGATCTGGGCATTGCTCTTGAAGGAGGACATCACCACCCACAGGATGGGAAACAGGGCCACCAGCACGCACAGCAGCATGTATAAAAATGCCGGTATCCTGGCGTGGAAGGGGCGCTGTTCCCGCAGGCCGCTGTCCCCCCGGGCGGTGAGGGGCCTTTGTGTCATGGCTCAGTCCTCCCGGGTTCTGAGGAGTTTGTTGATCAGCGTCATAAACAGGACGCCCAGGGCGATGATGACCACGCCGATGGCGTTGGCGTACCCGTAATTGTTTTCAGTCATGGCGGTCTTGTAGAGCATCAGGGGCAGGTTGGTGGTGGTCACGCCAGGCCCGCCCCGGGTGGTGAGGTAGATCAGGTCAAACATCTGCAGCATGTATGTGGCGGCCATGATCATGGTGGTGGCCAGCATGTGCTTGACCAGGGGCATCACAATCAGGAAATCCTGCTGCAGCCGGCTGGCGCCGTCCACCCTGGCGGCCTCCAGCACGCTGCTGTCCAGGCTGAGCGCCTGGGAGAGGATCAGCGTGGTGTTGTAGCCTGAAAACAGCGTCCAGATCATGGTGACAGAGACAAAGGAAGTGGCCGGGTCATAGAGCCAGTTGCGCTGCATCCCCGCCAGCCCCACGCTTTTGAGCAGGGAATTGATGACCCCGTAGGAAGGGTTGTAGATGTTGGCGAAAATCATCGCCACCGCGGCGTTGGAGATGATGGAGGGAATCATGTAGATGACCCGCACCGCCTTCCAGCCACGGGGCTTTTTGTACAAAATCAGCGCCAGGACGGCGCCGATGGCGATGTGCAGGGTGGTGTGCAGCAAGATCCAGACAAGGTTGTTCACCAGCGCCCGGTGAAACTGGGCATCCCGGGCGAACAGCTGCGCGAAATTTGCCAGCCCCACATACACCATGCGGTTGGGGAACAGCCGGTAGTCAAACAGGGAGGTATACAGCGTGATGCCCAGGGGGATCGCGTAAATGGTCAAAAACAAAGCCACCGCTGGCAAGAGAAACAGGGCAATCCACCCGGCCTGCCTGCGTTGCATCCATCATCCTCCCGCGCGTCCCGGTCTGCCTGACAGCGCGCGGCCCTGGCACCGCCATGGCCGCCCTGGCAGCTGCTGTTGAACCCGGGGGTTCTCTGCGCAGAAAACCCCCGGGAAGAAACTGTACAGGATGTTTATTTGTTCTTCGCCGCACCCTCTGTCAGGGCCTGGGCAAACTGCTCGGGCGTCATGGCGCCGCTGGCCAGGTTGGGCAGCTCCGCGCTCATGATGTCCAGCAGGTTGGGGTACATGGTGGCCTGCGTGGTGGCGCTGCGGATCACGGCGCCCTCCAGGGCCACCACAAACTCCGCCAGCAGGGGGAAGTTGTCCTTGGCGGTCTGGGTGATTTCCACCTGGGTGGAGGCGGGCAGCATGCCCTGCTTTTCAAGGGCCACGGTCTGGGCATGGACGCCGGTGAAGTACTTGACCATCTCCACCGCGGCCTGCTCCACCGCCGAATCCTGCTGCCTGGTCACCAGGTAGCCCTGGATGGGCTCGTCATAGGCGAAGCCCTCGGGGTAGATGGCGACACCCACCTTGTCCGCAAAGCCCTCGGGGGCCTTGGTGGTGTCGGAGAAATCGCCAATCATCCAGGGGCCGTTGGCAATCATGGCCGTCTGCCCGGACAGGAAGGCGTTGGCGGCGTTCTCATACTTGCCGCCCACCGCGTCAAAGGTGGTGTATTCCTGGAACATCTTCTGGATTTTCTCAAGCGCGCCAATGACCTCAGGCGTATTATAGTCATCCGGCATCATCTGGGCCATGAAGGCCTGACCAGCCTCGCCGCTGGTGGCAATCAGGGCGCCCATCCACAGGCTGGTGACCCAGGCGCTGTCGGCGGTGTCCATGGACAGCGGCGTGATGCCCGCGGCCTTGAGGGTATCCAGCTGGGCGAAAAACTCATCCCAGGTCTTGGCGGGACCGGCGATGCCCGCCTGCTCAAACAGCTCCTTGTTGTAGAAGTAGCCGATGGTGTTGCCCTCAGCGGAGGAGCCGTAGATCTTGCCGTCCCGGCTGTTGACCTCCAGCGCCTTGTCGTTGTACATGGCCTGCCACTCCGGGTCGGCCTCCACATAGGGGGTCAGGTCCACCAGCAGGTCACTGGCCAGCGCCAGGTCCAGCAGGTTATAGCCCGCGCCGTAGATCACAGGCGGCAGGTCCTTCGCGTTGAGCAGCACCTTGATTTTGTCGATGTAGTTGGCATCGCCGGGGATCTCCTCCACCTGGATGACCACCTGCCCGGCGTGCAGGGCGTTGAACTCCTCCACCAGCTGGGCAATCACCGGCGCGGCGGTGTTCACGCCCACCTGGAAGGTGGGGTAATCCAGCTTGATTTCCGCCAGCGCGGACCCTAGGCCCAGCACCATCACAACAGCCAGCAAGAGAGACAGTATCCTTTTCATATCCCTTCCTCCTTACGATTTGGTCAAAAAACAACCTGTTATTCTATCCATACCCGTTTTTGCTCCCCGGCAAACAGGGATTCCGGCAGGAGCGGCAGGCGGCAAGACAGAAAGAAGCGGTCACGCGCCACGGCGCCACCAGCACGGCAGGTGGATGGCGCTGTACTGGTCACTTGAACCCCGAACAACCAAAAACCCCCACTTTGTGAGGGTTTTCAGCGATTTGGTGCACCGTCCAAATCTATATCCGAACCCGATATATCAGCTAATTCAATGGTTTTTCCGCTGTCCTTGTAGTTGAAGGTGATGATGATCTTGTCATCGTACAAGAAGATGGCATTGATGAAGGTATCGATGAGCATCTTCCGGTGTTCCAGCTTTAAGGTATCCAATCCTCGGTAGCGTTGTATCCAGAACTTGACTTGCTCAGCACTGAGGCGGGGCTTTTGAAGTTTCTCGCTTGCAATCTTTATTTCCATCTCCTCTTTGATGGTTTCCAGTTCTTCCAGGCGCTGTTTGGTGGAGGGGGTTAAAATGCCTTGCTGGATAGCGTTAAGGATGTTCAGGATGCCCGTTGTGGCTTCTTTCAGCTGCTGCTCGTAGAAAGGCAAGTCCCTTGGCTCCTGATTCTGCAAGTCCATCACCCTGGAAACGATTGCTT